>DATART010000318.1:0-8958 GCA_036264035.1 Thermoanaerobaculia bacterium
TCGGTGACCTGCTTGTTGGCGATGCCGACCCGGAAGACGCGCGCGACGAGATCGCGATTGGGCGGGCCTTCCAGCACCGCGTGCGCCGGCCCGGTCTCCCCGATGAAGTTGAGCGCGCTGATCTGCTGATTGGCACCAAGCTCACTCCAGAAGCGGTCCGCGGTGATGGTCTTGCGGCCCGCCGTTTCGGCCGGCTTGCCCGAGCCCACATCGCCGCTCATGACAACGACGACGTGCCCCTGTCCTTCCAGCGACAGCAGCGACTTCCGGTCGGCGCCGAAGCGGCCGAGGATGTGATCGACATTGAAGCGGTCGGCGTCACGCGTGGCCACGACGTCTTTCGTGAAATCGGCGACGTTCTCCTTGCGCCGGAAAACCCCCTCCTGCCCTTTGATGTTCAGCGGCGAGTCGGCAGGCGTCTCCGGCGCCATGGTGGCGTCGATCTTCTCGTACAGACGCAGCATCTCGCCCGGCACGTCCATGTCCAGCGCGCCACCGCTCCCCGTCCAGCGATCGATTTTGAAATTGACCGCGACGTGGTTGCTCAGGTGATTGCCGTCGTAATGAATCTGCGCGGTGGTGACCTCCACGCCGTCGCTGGACGTCACACGCACACCGCCCTTGGCGTCCGCTTCTTTCGTGTTGCTGTTGAACTGCGCCTGCGGACATACAAGCTCGTAGGTCAGTCCGCTCTGCCGGTAAATCGTCATCTGCACGTTCTCGAGCGTGTTCCATCCCGACTGAAACGCGACCACGCGCTCTGCGCGGATGCGTGATGCCACGCGCCCGTTGACCGTCTGCGTGTCCTCGAACGTGACGGAGGTCATGGCCGGCTTGTCGGTCGGCCGGATCGTCGAGGTCACAGCGACCGCGCCGTCCTTCGGCTTGTGCGGTTTTCCGCGCCGCCAGTTGGCGGCAATCACGGCGATGAAAGCGATGAAGACGAGGGGAAGCGCTACGCGAAGGATGCGGATCGTGCGCTGCACGGGGCGAGCAACTTCCTGCGGCTAAGTGCTATTCCTTTTAAGCCTGATGAGTCGATCAACGTCGGGTAAGTCTTTTTCCGGACTTCCAGTCGCGCGCTTCATGCGGATCAGTTCATCCACGCCGGCAAACCGCGTAGGTATACCAAGGAACATGCTCTCGATGCCGCTCCAAACGTCGCTCCACTCGACGCCGGGCACACGGCTGTGGATCTCGACACGCAGTAGTCCGCCAAACGACAAAATATCTCCGGCGATGAAGTCCTCGGCACGGTATTCGGGGTCGAAGGCACCCCAGGCGGCCACCGCGCGCCGCGCCTTCTGCGCATTTTCGATCGTTGGCTCGATCAGGACGCCGAGATCACGCGTCGTTCGATACGGCACATGCGCCAGGACTGCCATGCCTCCGATCACTACATAGGCCACGCCTTCGCTGTTGAGTGATTCGAGGAAATCGGCAAAGTCCTTCGTCACGATCGAGTCCTCTTGTTGCCCACAGCTCATACGCAGCATCGAGGAGAGCGATGAGCGCGTCCATCCGTTCGGCCGGCGTGGCCGCCATCGCATCGTCGACTTCCTGCTGAATGATGTGTTCGCGCGTATCGGTCAGTCGATACCGGTGTGACACAGCACGATGATTCGCGGGCATGTTCAATCGTACTGCACCGTCACGTTCAGGTATGAACGGTTGTTCTGGCATCGACGATGGTCAGCTTCGCCCCTGATGCCGCGTATCCATCCGGCTCGATGTGAAACAGGAGGTCGACCGTCGCGCCGTTCCGAACCTCCGCCGCGAGGGCCTTCGCCGACGGCCACAGCACCGCCGCCGCCCGTCCGGTTCCGTCCTCGAGAGTCAGTTCGCTGCAGTCGGGCGCAAACTCGCGCGTTGCGATGACGTTCGCATTGCGCGCCAGAAAAAGTGGCTGAAGGTTCCCGGCGCCGAACGGCTGCATCATCTCGTGCGCCTTCACGAATTCCTGATCGACCTCGGCCAGCGTCACTTCGGCGTCAACCTCCGCCTCGCGCCGGAACACGTCCTCATCAAACGCCGCGAATCGCTCCTCCAGCCGCCGCCGCAACTCGCCGACGTTCGCCGCCGGCAACGCGAAGCCGCAGGCGAATTCGTGGCCGCCGAAATGCGTGAAGAGATCGGCGACCGCTTCGAGCTGCTGGTGAAGGTTGATCGTCGGAATGCTCCTTCCCGATCCAACCGCCAGCTCGCCTTCGATGCCGATGGCCAGCGTGGGGCGGTGGTAGCGCTGTGCGATGCGTCCGGCGGTGAGCCCGAGGACGCCTTTGTGCCAGTTGGTGCCGGCGAGGACGTAGATACGATCGGTCGAGGCCGCGGCAACCATCCCCTCCGCCTCCTCGCGCACTCCCCGCTCCACCTCCTGCCGTTCGGCGTTCAGGCGATCGAGCTCGGCGCAGAGCGTCCACGCCGATTCCTCCGAGGTCGCGGCGAAGAGATCGATGGCCGTTTCCGCCGAGGAGAGCCGCCCGGCGGCGTTGATGCGAGGTCCGATCTTGAAGCCGACATCTACAGCTCGTAGAGGCCGGCCCAGCATCCCCAAACGCCTGATGAGCGCCCGCAAGCCGGGATTTCGCGGATCGGCCAGACCGGCAAGACCGAGCCAGGCGATGGTGCGGTTCTCGCCGACGAGCGGCGCGACGTCCGCAACCGTTCCGATCGCCGCGATCTTCAGCAGCGACGTGACGGCCATCTTCTTTCCACTCCGCCGCAGCAACTCGCAACAGAGCTTGAACGCGACGCCGACTCCCGCCAGCTCTTTGAAGGGATATGCGCACCCAGGCTGTTTCGGATTCAGCACCGCGGCAGCCTCGGGGAGCAACTCCGGCGGGAGGTGATGATCGGTGACGATGACGTCGATTCCGCGCTCGATGGCCTGCCGCACCGGATCGACGCTGGTGATTCCGCAATCCACTGTGATGATGAGCTTTACGTCTCTGTCGACGAGAACGCGATCGATGACCGACGTCTTCAAGCCGTAGCCATCGACGAGCCGATGCGGCACGACATGCGCGGCGTCGGCACCGATGGCGCGCAGCACCGTCTGCAGCAGAACGATCGAAGTAACGCCATCGACGTCGTAATCGCCGTAGATGAGAATCGTCTCGCGGTCGCGCACCGCCCGCTCGATCCGCTCACACGCCTCGCCGATTCCATGAATCGTGGCCGGATCATGCAGATCGCTGACCGAGGGCGCCACGTATCTCCGAAAATCCTCGTCGTTCGTGATTCCGCGCCGCGCGATGATCGCGCGCAACTTCCCATTCGCAATGGGAAGGAGCGGAAGGTCCGAGACGGAAGCCGCGAGGTGCCAGGAGTCGTGGAGCATTCGAGCAAAGTGTACGTGAGGGCGGAGGCTCTACGAATGGTAGAACTCAGCGATTCAAGCTGTGGCCGGCGCCGTCGCTACGCGGAGAATGTCCGCGATCCGGGCATCGGCGTCGGCCTCTCCGATCTCGATGAGACGTTGCAGGTACTCGGGCACGAACATGAAGAGGCTCATGAAATCAGCGTTCGATGTTTCGCGTGTGCCGAGGCTGCGGGTCAGGAAACGGAAGGGACGCGGAAGTTGCGGCTCGTAATCGGCAGCGAGCTTTCCGATGTCCTGCGAGGGGCGGATGACCGCAAAATCGACGGGGCGGTAGCCGCGGCGAAGCTCGGGCGGAAGGTCGAGCAGAAACTCGTTCGAGCGCTGCAGGCGAAGGGTGTCCTCGTCCATGACGTCGAGGAAGATCGCATCCATCAGCTGGCCGAGGATCTGGGCAGGCGGCGGATATCCGGCGGTCTCCGGCTCGTTCGCTTCGGACACCGTCTTTCCGTAGTGAGTCGAGACCGCGAGCATCCGCGTTGCTCCGAGGTGCAGGGCCGGGGAGAGCGGCGCCGAGAGGCGGATGCCTCCGTCGCCAAACCAATGCTTTCCGATCCGGACGGCGGGGAAAACGACCGGAAGCGACGCCGACGCCATGATGTGATCGATTGTGAGCGGTTCGCGCACGCCGCGCCGCAACGGCCGCTTCCACGTCTCGATGTCACACCCGTCGACCCAGGTCACGGTCTGGCCGGTGTTGTAGTCGAGAGCCGTCATCGCGACCGCCCGCGGATGACAACGGGCGACGTTCTCGGCGATTCCGGCGATCTCCCCTCGCTCGTTCGTGGCAAAGAGCCGTTGCAGAAGTCCGCGAAGAGGCGTCGTATCCACCAGCCCGTGGACGCGCGGCGATACGGGCGTTCCGCCGGAAATGAGCTTCCCGCCCCATCCGAATACATTCCGCGCCAGCGATCGTGAGTCGATTCGGATCACATCTTTCAAGGTCAGCGAGCGCCAGACTTCGCACAATTCTTCGATCGCGTCGGGCAGCGGCGCGTTGCGCGATGCGAGGAAGGCCGCGTTGATTGCGCCCGCGGACACTCCGGTGATGATGTCGAAGCTGTCCTTCGGAAGGTGCCTGGCCAGGCAGCGCAGCACGCCCACCTGATATGCCGCACGCGCGCCGCCGCCGGTCAGGACGAGCGCAAACGAATCAGCGATCTCCGCCATGAACGAACAGAATACTTGCACTCACGTGGCGGCGTCGCGGGCGACGCGAAATCCATAGTCCGCGTATCGAAACTCCGGAGGAAGGCTCGATCTCGCGGCGCAGCGGCTGAATGGAAATTGATGGCGCCAGGAACCGCCTCGCGACGCGCGGCGTGAACCGTCGTCAGGGCCGCGTGGATTTCGTTCCGGAGAAACCGCGTAGTACTCCGCCGAATACCAGTCGCTGCACCACTCGTGAACGTTTTCGCACATGTCGTACAGACCGTATGCATTCGGTGGGCGGCGTCCTACTGCACGCGGAGCGGCCGCATCGTCCTGCAACGGCCACTCGTCGCCCCACGGATAGTGCAGCCCTTCCGCACCGCCACGCGCCGCACACTCCCACTCGGCCTCCGTCGGCAGTCGAACGCTGCGCGCGGAGATGCCGCTCAGCCATTCGCAATAGAGGACGCCCTCGAACCACGACACGCCGACGACCGGCTGCTCCGGATCGTTGAACGGAGCCGGCGGCGGCCCATGACCGGCAGCGTCCGCGAAGGCCGCATATTCGGAGTTTGTCACCTGGAAGGAAGCGAGATCGAACGCGTCGATCCACACGCGATGGAGGGGAGTCTCGTCCGGCCGACCATCGTCCGACCCCATGAGGAACGACTGGGCAGGAATCAGAACGAAATTCATCGCGGCGGGCAGCCAGATCCCGTGCAATCGAGCCTGATGAAGACCTCGGCGGCAATCGTCCACGACGGCAGAGCGGCGCTGGTGGTCGTCTTTCGCCACACGGCGAGGTAGTCGCCGCGCGTATCGGAGGGACCTGACGGCGTCGTTACGTGGCCGGTCCACGTGCCGCGTTCCGAGGCCGCGAGATCGCTTCGGCTGATCTCGATGGAAGTCGGTGTGCGTACGAAGACGAGATCGGGCTGCGCTTTCCAGCGCGATTCGATCTCCTTTTGATTCTCTGCACGTCCTTGAACGACCTTGCCGCTTGCGGATACGACGGTCGCGTCGTCTTTCAGAAGTTGCGCGAACGCCGCCCCGTCGTGCGACGCCAGCGCCGCGTTCGACGCCACGCGCGAGTCGCGAATGATGGTTTCGTCGCGCGGCGTCGACACCAGCGCGATCCGATCGCCGCGCGGACTGATGGCGATGCGCGTCAGCCCTTGCAACTCGGGATCGTCGAACGTCGCGGCGGTGTGCCAGTCGTCGGGCTTCGCTGGATTCCACTCGTAGATCGTGTGTCCTGACGCCATCAGCAACGTGCCACGCGAGGTCCAGACGTGGCTGCCCGAGGTGGGGAAGGAAATCGCAGCGAGCGTGATGATGTGGCGATCGTCGAGATTGAGTTCGCGAAGGAACAACTTGCGCGGAGGCACCGGCTCCCCTTCCGGCGTTGGAAACGGTTCCACCGCGACGAAACTCACCGCGCGCTTGCCCGGAATCCGAAACGGCGCCGTGATTGCGCCGAGCGCCATCGTGTCGAGCGCTTTCGTCTTCGGATCGTAGATGACGATGCGCCGCTGCTTATCGTTCATGTAGAGCGCCCAGGTTTGTTCGTCGAAACGCGTGAAGTAGCCGGCGTCCTTCGTTTCCGTGAGCGAGCTCTCTTTCCCCGAGGCGTCGTGAAGGACGACGTGTCCATCGCGCAACAGCATCAGCGAGCCGCCGGCAGCCGGCGTTGGACTGAATCCGAGCGCGCCTGGGACCGCGGTAGAAGTGCCCGTCGCGAAGTCGTGAATGACAGCCTGCACGGAATGCCCGGTCTCGTCGAGAGGCGCGATCTGCGACGTGAAGACGAGCTTCCCGTCAGGAAAGAACGCCGGCTGATTGTCGTACCCGGGATGCTTCGAGACGTTCACCAGATTCGAGACCGCAAATCGTCCGCCTGACATGTCCAGCGATCCGACCCAGACCTCGGAATCATTGATCTGAGCGTGAAGAGTCGCCGCCGAGGCAAGAAGGAGAACGAGAACGATTCGACGCATATCGAGATCGTATCGCGAGGCGTCGCAGGCTAGAGTAGTGAGATGTCGATCGATGAACCGCTTTTGACACTGCGCCCGATCGGACTCGCTCGGACTCCGTTCAAGGAAACGATGCAGGTCCCGAAGGGTCCCGGCACGAAGCATGAGGCGAATGGCGTGCTCGAAATCCTGCCGGAATTCGAGGACGGCCTCACCCACATCGAAGGCTTCTCGCACCTGTTTGTTCTGTGGGTCTTCGATCGCTCGGAAGGATTCGAGCTGCTCGGCGCGCCGCCCGGCGAGGACGTCGCGCACGGCGTTTTCGCCACGCGTTCTCCGTTTCGTCCGAATCCGATCGCACTCACCGTCGTCGAGCTTCTGCGGCGCGAGGGCGCGGCGCTGCACGTTCACGGCGTCGACATGCTCGACGGAACACCGATCCTCGACATCAAGCCGTACATGTCGAGCATCCCTGCGGAGACGCTCCGGCGCGGATGGTTGGAAGAAGCGGAGAAACGGCGCGCGAACGGCGGCTAGTGGAGATATAAAACGTCGCCGGTGCGAACCGTACCGCTCTTGATGGTCGTCGCGTAAACGCCGGCACAGTTCTGGTTGATCCGCACCGCGGCTTTGAGGAGGCGCGGGTCGGTGTTGGCGGTGTCGGGATCGATGTTGAGCATCGCGCAGCGGACGTCGCGCGTGCAGATCGAGACCGACGGCGCGTCGTCGCCTTCTCCGATGCGGAGCCGCCGTCCGATCCAGGCCTCTTCGGGGAACGGCGCACCGTCCGTGGTCTCGATCAGGAGATTGGGACGAAAGCGGCGCGGCTCGGCGCCGACTCCTGCTGCGCCGCTGACGGACGCGATGGCGTTCGTTGTGATGATGGCCAGCGCGCCATCATCGAAGATCCCGTTGTTGAGTTGCATCAATTCGACTGCCGCTCCATGCGCCGCTTCGATCTCCGCGCGCAACGCCTCGCCGCGCAACTCCAGCTCCTCCCCCTTCGGCGTTCGCACGCGCGACGGAAGCGCGTCCTCGGCGTCGCGCAGAGGAACGTACCTTACGAGTGACGGGAGTCTTCCGCCCGTCAGCCACGGCATCCCGCCCTCGACGCCGCGGCGGCGGAAACCAAACCTCCGATCACCCTCGAGCCCATGCCATCCCAACTCCGCGGACGTCATCAGCTCTCCGGCCATCGACTTCACGGGATAGCGATAGATGGCGCGGATGCGCCCTACTTCGGTCATCGTTGTTTCTCCCGCGAGATTACGGATTGCACGCGGCAAGCGTCTTCCCCGCGCTCCTACTTCGCCGCCTGGAGCTCCTTCGCGACTTTCTCCGCCTCGGCAAACACGCGCATGAAGTTCTCGCCCATGATTTTCTTCACGTCCGCGTCGCTGTAGCCGCGGCGTTTGAGCTCCGCGGGAATCTCCGGCAACTTGCTGACATCCTCCATCCCCTCGGGCACGGACGGGATGCCGTCAAAGTCGGAGCCGATGCCGACGTGGTCGATGCCGGCCACTTTCACCATGTGATCGATGTGATCGATGATGACGGTCCACGGGACTTTCGGCAGCGGATTGGCCGCCATCAGTTTGCGGACTCCCTCCTGATACTCGGCACCTTCGCCGGGATCCTTCGCTTTGAGCGCGGCGATCTCCGGCGTCAATTTCTCGTCGCGCGCCTTCGACGCCTTCGCAACGTCGTCGGAGAGGAAGACGGGATAGAAGTTCACCATGGCCACGCCGCCGTTCTTCGCGAGCGCGATGAGCATGTCGTCGGTCATGTTGCGCGGCACGTTCGCCAGAGCGCGCGATGATGAATGCGATGCGATCACCGGCGCCTTCGACACTTCGATGGCGTCATAGAACGTTTTGTCCGATACGTGCGAGATGTCGACGAGCATGCCGAGACGGTTCATCTCCAGCACGACCTGCTTGCCGAAGGGGGTCAGGCCGTTGTGTTTCGCTTCGTCGGTCGACGCATCGGCCCAATTGTTGGTATTCGTGTGCGTCAGCGTCATGTAGCGCGCGCCGAAACGGTAGAAGGCGCGCAGCAGATCGAGCGAGTCCTCGATGGCGTGACCGCCTTCGATGCCGATCAGAATGGCGCGGCGGTTCGCCGCTGCGGCGGAACGGATGCCGGCGGTCGACGTCGCGAAGCGGACCCACGATGGATAGTTGTCCGCCATCTCATGGATCGTCTCCATGATCTTCATGCAGAACGCGGCGGCGCCTTTGTTCGCGTACCTGGCGGGGACATAGGCGGCAAAGAACTCGGCATCGAGGCCGCCGGCTTTCATGCGCGGATAGTCGAAATGACCGCGGCTGTTGAGCGCGCCGAGGTCGAAGGGATGATCGAGAAACTCGGTGGGCGTGTCGGCGTGCGTGTCGACGGTGACCGCGGGCGGAGCGGGCTTCGCGACGACTTTCGCCTTCCGCGCGGCGAAGA
>DATART010000334.1:0-1735 GCA_036264035.1 Thermoanaerobaculia bacterium
CAAGAGTGTCTGTTTGTGCCACATTGACCTGCCATACTTGCGGGACTGCTGCTACGGGCGCGAGCGAGTGTGGCACAGACAGACACTCTTGTCTGTGCTTTTGCCAGGTGCAGCGCGTGATGCCGCCAGCCGCGTCGTGGCTAACGCTTTCCTGCATTGCTCCGGCGGCTGTGGATGACAGGTAGACTTCGCTGGTCCGCACCACAACGAGGTGAATCGTGAAGATCTCTCTCGCCGCATCGGCGCTGTTCATCGTTGCTCTTCCGCTTGCGGCGCAAACCTCGCAGATGCCGAAGTCGATCGGCGAGGTCACGCTGTTCGGTGAGGAGCAGCTCAAGGTGGAAGCGGCGACGAAAACTGAGATCCCGATCTCGAAAGCGCCGAGCGCGGTCACCGTCGTTACCGCCAAGCAGATTGCTGAATCGGGCGCGCGCACGGTGCCGGACCTGCTGCGGCTCGTCGCGGGCGTCAACGTCCGCTGGAATCCGATGGTGCAAACGATCGACATCCGCGGCTTCGGCGAGAATCCGTTTTCGAATCGAATCCTGCTGCTGATCGACGGCATGCCGTACAACTCCGGCGACACGGGCGGGCTGCCGCTCAGCCCCGCGTTCGATTTTTTCCCGGTGCAGAACATCAAGCGTGTCGAAGTTGTGCGCGGGCCGGGTTCGTCGCTCTACGGCGAGAACGCGTACTGGGGCGTGATCAACATCGTGACGTTGTCGGGTGAGGATCTCGCCGGCGGAGACGTTCAGCTCTACGGCGGCAGCCGCACGACGGGCGAGGTGAGCGCGCAATTCGGGCAGCGTTTCCGCCGCGGCTCGATCCTCGGTGCGGTGCGATTTCTGCGCACGATGTTCCCTCAGGAGTTCTGGATCGATGACCGCTCGAAGTTTCGCGCCTCGGACGTTTTTCTGAAGGCGTCGCTCGGCGATTGGCAGGCGTCGGGGTATCGCCACGACGATCGCCTCGATGGTTTCGCCGAACACTTTCCGCCTGATCTCGGGCTGCCGCCGACGTCGGCGTTCGCCTCGGCGCACGCGCTGAAGCAGACGATGGACGCCGTGACGCTGAAGTACAACCACGCTCCGGCGAACGCGCCGGTGACGTACTCCGCCGACTTCTCGTGGGCGCATCGCTTCGGGATGCACTGCGCCGGATGCCACGCCGCGCAGGAACAGCCGGAGTTCGCGAAGCCGGCCGATCACGGCTACCAAGCCATCGGCGATTTCCGCACCGGGCTGCACATGATTCCCGGCCACGACATCCTGGCCGGTATCGAAGCGCGCCGACTCGATCGCGCGGAGCACAAGGTCGAATTGTCCGATGACGCGGGCGTCGTGTCGGGATACAACAAGGTCGCCGTCTACGCCCAGGACCAGTTCGACATCATCAAGAACCTGCTGCGCGTCGTGGCCGGCGTTCGTTATGACGGGAAGACGAAGCTGTTCGACGCCAAGACCTCGCCGCGTTTGTCGCTCGTCTACACGCCGAACGATCGGCTGGTCGTGCGCGGCGGCTACTCGACGGCGTTCCGCTTTCCGACCTTCAGCGAGTTGTATCAAGCGAGTTGGTTTCTGACCGTCTCGAATGACATCGGGATTCCCGTGTTTCCGCTGTCGGTCTTCAAGCCGAATCCGAATCTGCAACCCGAGGAGATCAGCACGTGGGACCTCGGCGCCGAGTATCAGATTTCGCCGACGGTTTCGATGAAGGCCGATCTCTATCGCTCACG
>DATART010000352.1:0-2527 GCA_036264035.1 Thermoanaerobaculia bacterium
CCCGGCGTCACATCCTTGACCCGTTGCAGACCCTTCTCGTGGCCGCGGCTCCGGGAAGCCAGCCAGACGTAGTACCTGTCGACGGTGGCGTGATTCTGATTGCGGCGCTGCACGACCGTGACGAGGTGATAGACGATGGCAAGGACGCCCGGAACGAGCGCGAGAAAAATGAAGAGCGCCGGCGCGCCGAGCGTCAGCCGGTACGTCCAGAACTTCCACTGCGTGATTTTCCAGTCGATCGAGTAGATCACCGGAAACGCGAGCAGCACGGACGCGAGCAGATAGACGTGTATCGCTTTCGATTTCATGGAGCGGACCTCCAGTCAGATTTTGGATTTCCGCGATTTTCGCGCATCTCCTGAAACGCGTCAATGAATCGGAAATGCTCGCGTCCGCTGCCGAAGACTTACCGACTGCTCGCGAAGAGTGCTTCGAAATCCTTTCGCCGGCTTCGGCTTAGTTTGATCCGGCGTCCATCGGCGAGGACCAGCGCGCAGTCGCCGCGGAAGAGCGGATGGATCTCGCGGACGCGGTCGATGTTGACGATGGCGGAGCGGTGGACGCGGAAGAAGTGGCGGCGGTCGAGCTGCGTTTCGATCTCCTCCATCGTCTGGCGCAGCAGATGCGCGGCCGGGCCGGCATGCAGAGTGACGTAGTAGTCGGCCGCTTCGACCCAGTCGATCTGCGCGGCGTCGAGAACGATCGTTTTCTCGCGCGCCGGGATGAGGAAGCGCGTGCGCGGGAGCTCGCGGTCGGCGATCAGTTCGGCGATGCGGTGATCGATTTCGCCGCGCTGCGTTGCACGAAGGCGCTCCTTCGCGCGCGCGAGCGCTTCCGCGAAGCGGCGGTCGTCGAATGGTTTGAGGAGGTAGTCGAGCGCGTGAACTTCGAACGCGCGCACGGCGTAGCGGTCGTACGCGGTGACGAAGATGACGGCGGGCACGCTGTCCGCTCCCACCTGCTCGATCACCGCGAATCCATCGACCTCGGGCATCTGGATGTCGAGGAAGAGCAGGTCCGGCCGCGTGCGCGCGATCAGCGCGACGGCATCGCTGCCCGTTCCCTCTCCCACCACTTTCACCTCGGCATCGCCCGACAACAAGGCGCGCACCGACTCCCGCGCGAGCGGCTCGTCGTCGATGATAAGGACGCGGAGAAGATTTTCAGCCATGGCGATTTTCACAAGCACAGACAAGAGTGTCTGTGCCCAGACGTGTCCAAATTAGCAGAATGCCGTCGCCGGAGGCGACTCGTACGGTAGCCGGTGGTCCGAGCGAAGCGAGCGACCACCGGTCATCGATCGCGTCGAAATTTTCCGACCGCGGCAGCGGTCGCGGAGGGAATTCACGCCGATTGGTATTTGATACGCGACCCCGGCCGGGGTCGAGAAATGTCTCCGCTCCGATGTTTCCGGTGGTCGCTCGCTTCGCTCGGACCACCGGCTACCGTACGAGCCACCTCCGGTGGCTTCGTGCCGCTTCGCGGCGGTCCTGCAGCAATCCACACTGCGCGACGCCGGCTAATTTGGACACGCCTGGTCTGTGCCACATTGATCCTCGTTGTATGGCGGGGCACACAACACTTCTACCGCGGCGCGGTGTGGCACAGACACTCCTGTCTGTGCTTTTGCAACCGAACAAATCACAAGGTACTCCACGGAATTGACACTGACGCCAGCACGCCCTCACCGGCCGGCGTCAGCTCGAATTGACCTTCATCTCCATACAGATGCCGCAGCCGTTCGAGCGTGTTGCGCACCCCGATGCCGCTGTCGCTTTGTTTGCCGAGCGTGCCGGTGTTGAAGACTTCGATATTGAGATGGCCGTTGTTGCGGAAGGCGCGCACGTTCACCACGCCCGGCCCAGCACTCCGTTCGATGCCGTGGCGGATGGCGTTTTCCGCCAGCGGCTGGAGCAGCAGCGTCGGCACCGCTCCCCTCCCCGCCTCCGCGGACGCATCGATCGTGAACGACATCCGATCGGGAAAGCGCGCGCGCTGAATCTCGAGATAGCGGCGCAGCACTGCCAGCTCCGCGTCGAGCGGGACTTTCTGATCGCCGGCATGATCGAGTGTGTAGCGCAGCAACTCGCTGAGACCGGCCAGCATCGCGATCGCCTCATCGTTCCGCTTTACGCGTACGAGTCCGCTGATGGCGTTGAGCGTGTTGAAGAGAAAGTGCGGCTGGATCTGCAGCTCCAGCGCGTGCAGGCGCGCGTCGGCCAGCGAGGTCTCGAGTTGCGCGGCCTGCAGCGCGCGCTCCCGATAACGCTCGTAAAAATCGAAGGCCATGGCCCCGCCGAGGACGAGACAGTAAAGGAGCAACTCGAGAGGGAGGCGATAAAACAAAAAGTCCGCGAGATGGATCTCCGACGGGGTCGCATTGCGCACGTCGAAGGGCTTCACCACGAGCATCAGGCCGAGCCAGTAGAAAGCGTGCACGACGGCGATCACGCACGAGGCGAGAAAATGCGCGAGGATCGGGAAGCGGCGCACCGGAACGACCGGAAGGCGGCGCGCCAGCCAGACG
>DATART010000404.1:0-4516 GCA_036264035.1 Thermoanaerobaculia bacterium
GTCTTGCCGGAACCGGTCACGCCGAGGAGCACCTGATCGCGCGTACCGGCCGTGACGCTTTCCGTGAGCTGGCGGATCGCCTCGGGCTGATCGCCCTGCGGCGTGAAGGGTGAGATGAGCTTGAAGTTCATTCGGTGCCGCGTCGGCAACTAGACGGCGCGGCAGCCTATTTCACAGTTCGATTCACATCCCGAACCGCCGCGATCAGCTTGTCCGCTTCGGCCGGATCGATCTTTTCATCCGAGTCGACTTCGGTGGCCAGTTTGAGGAACGCCTGCGTCTTGTCGAGCTTCAGTTTCCCCGCTTTGGCCGATGCGCGCAGCGTTTTCATCTCCGCGGCGAAGGCGGCTTTCTGCGCCGGCGTGACCGCCTTTGTGAAGTGCGGCGTCATATCCGTCTCGATCTTCGCGAACAGCCACTCCAGCGCGGAGCCTGACTTCGGCGCGAGCGATCCGGCGACGAAGAGCAACACGATGAAAACGAGCGACGCCCATCCGCAGCCGGCCGGAACCCATTTTGGAAAGAGCGGCCGGAGAGTGCTCCCCGGCGTCGCGTAGTAGTCGGCCGGACGGCGGAACGGAAGAGTGTCTGTGGCAGCTTCGGGCGGCGGATCGATCGGCGGCGAGGCAGGCGGCGGTGCGCTGAAATTGAATTCGTCCATGCGATTGCGGCGGAGGAAAATGTATCATGCGGTTCAGTCTCGTTCCGCAAAGCCCGTGAAGGAAGGAAACCCTGCATGCCACCGAAGTTGGCGAATGTCGCCGTGTTGATTCTTGATGACAATCCGCTGGTCCTGAAGCTCGGCCGCGCATTGCTGGAGCGCGAGGGGTGTACGGTTCTCACGGCCGCGAGCTGGATCGAGTTCAATCACGTTCTGGCCAGCAATTCGCCCGACATCATCTTTCTCGATGTCAACCTTCCGAGCATCAAAGGCAACCGGCTCAGCGAAGTGCTCAAGTCGCAGTCGAGCAAAAAAGACATACCGATCGTTTTGATCTCCGACCTTCCCGAAAAATCGCTCGAGGAGATGTTCCCCAGCTCCGGCGCGAATGCCTGGATGCGCAAACCGCTTACGCGCGACAAGATGGTGGACATGATCAACCGCCACGTTTCATGACCGACGAGACGCGGATCCTCCGCACCGTCGGAATCCCCATCGTCATCGCCATCATCCTGCTGGTGGCGGTCCCGAAAATGTGTACGAGGGCCGTGCTGGTGGCGAAGGCGCGGCAGGCCAGGGCGCCTCACGAACCAGGACTGCACATCGAGTCGGCCCAGAAGCCGGCCGTGTATCCCTCCGGTCTGGACGCCGAACGAATTCGCTACCTGCTCGAGGTCGATAGCCGGTTTTCGACTGCGTACACCGTGCACATCGCGAAATCGGCAAGCGTCGATGACGCGCTGATCGCCGCGGCGTTGCAGAAGTTGGGATACCTCGAGCAGGCGCCCGACGGCACCCGGACACTCACGCGCGACGGCCTGCTGCACCTCGACGGAGTCATCGAGAACGAAAACGGGTGGATTTTTCCGGTCGCGAAGAGGGAGTTCGAAGCCGTGCCCGCGATCGAGGGCGATCACTCCAATGCGCACGCAACGATCGTCTGGAAGTGGCAGCCGAATACGGCCGGAGCCGCGCTTCTCCCGCATCCGCGGCGTCACGAAGCGACCGCTGACTTTTCTTCCGGCGCGACGGGATGGACGATGACAGGGCTGACGGTCGACGACGAGCTGGAGTAAGGGCGACCAGCGTGGCGCTCATGCGCATCCTCATCCTCACTCCGCGTTTGCCGTGGCCGCCGATCGATGGCGGGCGCATCGCCATGGCGCGGCTGGCGGAAGGGCTCGTACGCGCGGGAGCGGACGTCAAGATCATGTCGCTGAATCGGCGCAAGCATCGCGTGGAGACATCCGCGCCGATGCCGTTGCAAGCGATCGACATCGATACATCGCGGATCCTCGCGCCGGCGATCGGCGCGATTTCGAGCGACGTTCCGTTCGTCGCCGGACGATTCGTTTCGAATGAGTTCCGCGACGCACTGCGAGCGACGCTGCGGAGGTTTTCGCCAGACGTCGTGCAGATCGAGAGTCCTTTCCTTCTGCCGTACGCCGGCGTCGTGCGAAGCGAGTGCAACGCGCGCGTCGTGCTCCGCTCGTTGAACGTCGAGTTCCGAATCTGGGAAGGGCTGTCGCGAACGGAACGAAATCCGTTGCGGCGAATCGCGCTTCGGCGGGTTGCGTCATCGCTGCGAACGTACGAGGTCCGGCAGTTCGCATCGGTCGATGCCATGGTTCCGATTTCTCAGGATGATGCCAACGACTTTCGAAGACTCGGGTACACGCGGCTGATGCACGTCGCGCCTTGCGGTGTCGCCGTGCCCGAAGAAACACGCGCCGCTCTGATCCCAAACAGCGTCGGATTCATCGGCTCGCTCGACTTCCGTCCGAATCAGGAAGCGGTCGAATGGATCGTGAGCGAATTGTGGCCGCGCGTCCTCGAACGAGTGCCCGAAGCGCGATTGTCGATCGCGGGAAGCTGGGCGCCGGACTGGCTGCGGCGGAAAATGAGTCACATCGACTTTCGAGGGACTGTCGACGACGCGACGGCGTTCATGAGCACGATGTCGATCATGATCGCACCCCTCTTCGCGGGCGGCGGAATGCGCATCAAAGTGCTCGAAGCGATGGCGTCAGCGAAGCCGGTCGTAGCGACGAACGTCGGCGCCGGCGGACTCGACGTCGAGCAGGGCCGCGACATCCTGATCGCCGATGATGCGGGCGCATTCGCCGAGGCTGTCGCGCATTTGCTGCGCGATCGGCAATTGGCGGCGCGAATCGGCGAGGTGGCTCGTGAGACGGTGCGACGTCGCTACGATAACGACGGGATCGCGCGCGGGCTGCTCAGGTTTTACGAATCGCTTTCAGCGTGCGGATGAATACCGCGTTATGGCGTCGGCGAACTGTACGCACCGCGATGCGAAGGACGGCCGTGAGCATCAACACAATTCGCGCGGCGAACATCCACCGGCGCCCGTAGCGCGCGCCGCCCCACGTGAGCAGATCGGGCCAAAGCCGCGCGGGATCGTGATGCAGCGCGCTATCCGCGGCCACCGTTCCGCCGATGGCGTGGACGACGCGCGCCTCCTCGATCACCGCCACGCGCCGGCCGGCATCACGCGCCCGAAGGCAGAACTCGATGTCCTGGCAGTAGAAACGAAAGCGTTCATCAAGCGGACCGGCCTGCGTCCAAACCTCGCGCCGGAACGCCATCGCCGCACCACTGACCCAATCGACGTCACATTGAATCCGCACGCCGCGGCGAAAAAGACGCGCGAGCCGCCCCGCGCCGCTGACGACGCCGATCATCCACGGCAACGTCGGCGCCGCGCCGCCGCTCCACTGCGGCGTGCGATCGGGATTGAGAAGCCGCGCTCCGGCCACTCCCAATTTCGTATCGGCATCGAACGCCGCGAGCAGCGCCGAAAGCGCATCCGCATCGACGATGGTGTCGCTGTTCAGCAGCAGAATGATGCGGCCCCGCGCCGCGGCAACGCCGCGGTTTGCCGCCGGCGCGAAGCCGCGATTCGATTCGAGCCGCACGACGCGCACCGTGAGAGTTTCGCGCGCGAGCAGCTCCGCCGTGCCGTCGGTCGAACCGTCATCCGCTACGATCACTTCTGACTCCGCAGGCGCCGACCCGAGGACAGCGCGGCAGCAGCGCAGCGTCATCTGCGCGGTGTTGAAGGTCGGGATGACGATGGAGAGATCGGTCACCGCGACACGTTACCGCGTGCGATCATCCGCTGCTTGGCTCTTCGTTTAACGATCGCGCTGGCGGTGCTCGGGCAGCTGTTTGTGGCGCTCGGGATTCTCGGGCTGCTGCGGCCGTGGGTGTTGGTGGTGATCTGTGTGCTCATCATCGGGGAACGGCTTCACGCGGAGACGCGGAGAGGCGCAGAAAAGCAGAGCCTCCGCCTCCCCGCGCCTCCGCGTGAAACCGTTCTCTTAATCCCATTCGCGCTACTCGCCGCCTACCCTCCAATCGCGTTCGACGAAACCCTCTACCACCTTCCCTTCGTCGGAGCGATCGCACAATCGGGTGCGATCAACTTTCTTCCCAACCTGCGATTTCCGGTTTTCCCGCAGCTTCACGAGATCCTCTGCGTCCCGATTTTTCTCCTCTTCGGCGATACCGCCACGCACTTCGTTGCGGTGGCTGAAGTGTTGCTGCTCGCGAGCCTGCTTCTAACGTGGCCGGAGCAGCGCAGCACAGGGATCCTCGCCGCCGCGCTCGTCCTCGGCAATCCGATCGTGATGCAGATCGGAACGGTCACCTATGTCGACGCCGCGCTGATGCTCTTCGTCGCGGCCGGTGCGTACTGCCTCGATCGGCATCCGGCCGCGGCCGGATTTCTCCTCGGCACGGCCTGCAGCGTGAAGTACCTCGGCGGATACTTCGCGCTCGCGGCGCTGGTCTACCTCCTGCTGTTTCACGAAGAGCGCCGGCGCTCGCTGCTGC
>DATART010000418.1:0-7731 GCA_036264035.1 Thermoanaerobaculia bacterium
CCGAGAATGATCCGCGATCCTCCGAGAATGATCGGCGATGCTCCGAGAATGGTCCGCGATTCTCCGAGAATGATCGCGATCCTCCGAGAATCATCCGCGATCCTCCGAGAATCATCCGCGATCCTCCGAGAATGATCCGCGATGCTCCGAGAATGTCGCGTTACACATCGAGAGTGTCGCGTTAGACATCGAGAGTGTCGCGTCACACCTCGAGAGTGTCGCGTTACACCTCGAGAGTGTCGCGTCACACCTTGAGAGTGTCGCGTCACACCTCGAGAGTGTCGCGGTCACCCTTTGAGAGTGTCGCGCCGGCTTTCGAGACCTATCGGCGCTCATTCGATCGTTGTTCAATCGCCATTTGGAAAGGATTTCGGACTATTTGATGACCATCCGTGGGAGATGATCGGAGCTCGATTTGGCACCCGGGAAGCCTGCGTTGACATTCGCGAAGCATCGAACGGCATTCCAACAGTTCGCGGCGGCATATATGCACGTCGCGCGCGCATTGTGCAGACTGATCGAGCGCGCTTTAAGCCTCGCGAGTCACTGACGGCGCCGGCGTACGCACGCTGTCACCAGCAACTTGTCATCCGAGGGGTCGCGCGGACGCACATTCACGACGCAATGCTGCGCGAAGCCGGAGGCAACCAACGCCGCCGGCCGTGCCGGCCTACACCTTCTTGATCGACAGTCTGGCCGCGCTCGGCTCCACCAGGATCCGTGCGGGATCGGCGACGGTGTTGCCGCGGCGCTTCTGGATCGGGAGACGCGTGTAGACCTGCGTCGAGAGGATCGAGGCGTGGCCGAGGATTTCCTGGATGTCGCGGATGTCGGCGCCGGATGAAACGAGCATCGCCGCCATCGTGTGGCGCAGCGAATGCGGCGTGATGTGGCGCTTGATCTCCGCGAGGCGCACGTGCTTTTTGAAAATGTTCTCGATCGAATAGATCGTCAGGCGCGTTCCCGAGCGGCCGACGAAAAGCGCGTCGGTAGTCAGGCTGCGGTCGGCGCGCATGTCGAGGTAACTCATCAGCGCTTCGATGACCACATGCGACGTGATCGTCACCGTGCGGCCGCGGGTGGCGCGGCCGATGATGTGGATCTGATTGTTCTCGACGCCGACGTCGGAAACGTTCAGCGCCACCAGCTCGCCGATGCGGATACCGGTCGAGAAAAGCAGTTCGAGGATGACGTTGTCGCGGATGGCGCAGAAGTAGCGGTTGCGGCCGCCGGCGGAGTGATCGCGCGTTCCGGACAAGGCGCCGATCTGATCTTTCGGAGCTGCCAGCAAGGCGCGCACTTCGCGCGACGACAGCACCGTCGGAACGCGGTTCTCGACCGGCTTGCGGATTTTCAGTTTGCGCGCGGGGGACTCGTTGAAGATCCCTTTTTCTTCGAGATAGCGGAAGAAAACTTTGAGCGCGGCGACTTTACGGCGGATCGATGTGTCGCGATACGGTCCGGTCCCCAGCTTGTCGAGATACTGCTCGAGGTGCTCGGGAGTGATGTCGACCATGTTCGCGCCGTCCACGTGCACGTGAAACTGGCTCAGGTCGGACTGGTACGCTCGGATCGTGCGATCGGAAAGATTCCGCACTGCCTGCCCATGTTGCAGAAAATCAGCGATCGCTTCTTGCACGTTCATCGTCACACTCTTGTAAAGAAAGTTTTATTGTTGGTTGGGGGGACAACCGGCAGTGTAGTTGCCGGCATGTGATTGTCAAGAATTATTTGGTCGATCGCGATATGCTGTAAAAGCATGACAGCAGCGCAGTTGGAGGCCGCCACGCTCCGCGTCGTAAACGCCCCGTTGACACCATCGTGAAAGGCCAGAAGCTCTTCGTCCGCCCGATCGAAGCCGCTGATGCCGATGCGGTTCGCGCCTTCGCCGTGCAGCACGGCGGACCGCCCGACGCCCGCTCCGGACTCCTCGGCAAACTCGTGGGCGAGCTCGTGTCGGTGATGCCGATCGACATCGAAGCCGATTCCATCCGCGTCGTCGATCTCGTCGTTGCCGAAGAGTTGCGCCGCAAACGCGTCGGACGCGTCATGCTGAACGAGCTCGCGGCGCTTGCAAAAAAACTCGAGCGGAATTGGCTCGTGGCGGACGTCAAACACGCTGAGTTCCTGCAGCGCGTCGGGTTCATCGAAGATCAAGGTGTGATGAAGCGGAGGGTGGGATGACGAAAGAGAGAAGGGGGATGTCATTCCGAGCCGCCGGCGCCCCGGATGGGCAAAGGACGGCGAGGAATCCCCGGCCGGCAGCCGCGACCCGTCGTTCTCGCGTTGTAGCCGGAGATTCCTCGCCGCGTTACGCTCTTTCAGAGCTTCGCCGGCTCGGAATGACAGCGACGCTTCTGGGCGTGATCGCTTTTACAGGTTGCACGCAGCCCGCCCCCACCACCACGCCACTCCCTCCGCCGCCCGCTCCTGTTCCCGCGACTCCTGTTCCCGCACCCGTTGCCGTCGTCGAGCCGGTCAAGCTTCCGACGCTCGACGAAGTGCGGTCGCTGAAAACGAACAATCAACTCGATCTTTACGAAGCGGGTTTGAAGACGCTCGCGCAGTCGACCGACGCGCAAACCAAAGGGCGCGCACTCAGCCTGCTTGCGCTTTTCTACATCGATCAGAAACGGACCGCCGAGGCGCTGCCGATCCTCGGCGAGGCGGCGAATGCCGATCCGCTCGCCGCGCCCTGGCTGCGTCTGCGCGGGCTCGACATCGAAGCGGCTGACAAACGCTGGCCCGATGCGCTCAACACCACGCTCCGCATCATCCAGGACACGCCGGCCAGCTCCGCGGCCACGATCGCGCGGCTTCGTCTTCCGGCGCTTTACGCCGCGGCCGGAGATCGCGCGAACACGGACGATGCGTTTAAATTCGCGAACGCCATCGCCATCGATGCGCTGACCGAGGAGGATTTCGTCTGGCTGGCGAAGGCGCTGGCGAAGGCGGATCGGATGGATCTCGCCAACCCGCTGCGGATGCGCCTCCTCACCGAATTCACGCAGGGCCGCTTCACCGAGGACACGTACGACCACGTCTCGCAATACATGCCGTCGCCGCTGGACGCGTTGTCATTCGACGATGAACTGGCCATCGCGCAGAAACTCGGGCGGAACGATCGCTACGGCCGAGCGTTCGATCTATTGGATCGGATCGCCGCGCGTTTCGCCAAAGAGTCCAAAGCGTCGAGCGCATTTCGCGCCGTGCGGCTTCGCGCGCTCTTCAACTCGCGGCGCTACTCCGATCTCCTCGTGGAAACCGATCGCGTCAAGCTCAACGATCCCGCGCTGATCATGACCCGCGCCCGCGCCGCCTGGCGTGCCAATCAGCCGAAACTTTTCCTGGCCGGACTGCGGCAGGTCGAGAAGCAACATCCGTCCAGCGCTGAAGCGGCCGAGGCCAGGATTCTGCGCGCGAAGTATTACGTCACCGACGAGGTCAAGTACGACCTCGCCACCGCCGATCTCGAAGCGGCCATCGCCGCCGGCGCGGTCGGCAACGAAGGCGAGAACCTCTGGACCCTCGGCTGGACCTATTTCCTTGCCGGCCGCCTCGACGACGCGCTCAAAACGTTCGACCGTTACGCGAAGCTCTTTCCCGACGGCGACTACCTCTCCAACTCGCTCTTCTGGACCGCCAAGATCCGCGAACGCCGCGGCGACATCGCCGGACGCGACGCCGCACTGCACGAGCTGGAGGCCGACTATCCCTACAGCTACTTCAGCTACCGCGCGCGCGCCATCATCGGCGAGCCGATCCTCGCACCGAACGAGATCGCGAACGGCAACGTCTTTCCAGACGTCGACGCGCAACTCGCCGCCGCCAACGAGCCGCGTCTTGATGCCGTCCGCGAGCTGGCCTGGCTCGGCCTCTATCGCGAAGCGACGCGCGAGATGAAATCGGTCGCGGCTGCGAACCCGGCCAACCTCGGCATGCAGTTCATGCTGGCCGATCTCTACGTGCAGGGCGGCGAGCCGTTCTCCGCGAACAACGTTCTGCAGCGTAAGTTCCGGCAGTTCGTACGTCACGGCGGCACCGGCATCCCGCACCGTTTCTGGGAAATCCTCTTCCCGCTCAACTACTGGGAAACGATCAAGGCCGAATCGGAGCAGCGCCAGATCGATCCATATCTCATCGCGTCGATCATTCGCCAGGAGACCGGTTTCGAACCAACCACCGTCTCGAACGCCGACGCCATCGGCATCATGCAGATCATGCCCGCGGAGGCGGCGACGATTGCGGCGAAGGCGGGGTTGCCGGCGCCGACGCGCGAACAGCTTTTCGATCCAAAGGTGAACATCGCCATCGGAGTCGCGGAATTCTCGCAGAAGCTTGCGGCCGAGCACGGCAATACCACTCTCGCAATCGCCGCGTACAACGCCGGCGAAGATCCCGTTGGCAAATGGATTGCTCAAACGCCGGTCGACGATGAGGACTTATTTGTCGAATCGATTCCGTTTGCCGAGACCCGGCTTTATGTGAAGACAGTCAGCCGGAACCGATTTGAATATCGGCGGATTTATGAAGTACCACCTAAGCCGTAACACCCACCTCCCACTCGCGATCACCCTCACCTTCCTACTCGCCACCACGGCAACCGCGGCTCCCGATCAGCTCATCCTCGGACGCGATGCCGCGCCGCCCGCCGACATCAAAGGCCCGATCGATCTCACCATCGTTCCCGACTTCGACGACGCGCGCGTTACCGTCACCGTCGACGGCCAGAAGATCGTCGAAGGGCTTCGTTCACCCTGGCATGTGCCGGTCGATTTCGGCGCGCAGCCGGTCGAGCACAAGATCGTCGTCACCGCCACGAGCGCCGGCTGCAAACGCATTCAGTGGCAGACCACGATCAACAAAGGGCACCAGACCCTCGGCGTAAAAATAGTTCCGATCGATGCTGCGAACCGAGTCTTCGAAGCGAACGTGACCTCGCCGGACGAAGACCCGATCGTCATCGTCGCCGCCTGGGACGACGGCAAACCGATCGCGACAGTCGAGCAGCCACCATACCGTTTCACCATTCCCGCCGAGCACTTCGCGCAGAAGAGCGTGCAGGTTACGGCGCGCACGAAATCGGGAGACGAAGCGGCCGACTTCTGGTCTGCTGCCGGCGACGTCAAAGCCGAGGCGCTCGAAGTTCGCACGGTCCCGCTCTTCGTCTCCGTCATCGACCGCAACGGCACCGCGCACGACGACGTCGATCAGGCCCTCTTCAAAGTCGTCGACAACGGCTTCGAGGGACAGATCCTGCAGATCGGGAAGGCGTTCAATCAACCGATCTCGATCGCGCTGCTGCTCGACGCGTCGACGAGCATGATGTACGAGATGCCGAAGGCTACGCGCGCGGCGGTCAACTTCGTCGAGAGCACGCTCAAGTCCGGCGACCGCTGCGCCGTCTATTCGGTCCGCAGCACTCCTCGGCGAGAGATGGACCTGACCACCGATCGCGCGGCGGTCGAGAAGGTTGTGAAGTCGATCCAGGCCGAGGGAAAGACCGCGCTCTATGACGCGATCGCCAGCGCCGAGCGCACGCTTCGCGACGAGAAGAACCGCCGAGCCATCGTGATCCTCACCGACGGCGGCGACACGTCATCGATCGCGACGTTCGACGAAATTGATCGCCTGACGAAGGAGTCCGGCATCCCGATTTACGTGATCGCCTACGACAGCGGCGTCAACGACGATCAGCCGCAGGATATGAACCGCCTGCAATACCTCGCCACCGAAACCGGCGGCTTCCTCGTCACGGCCTCGGCGCAAAATCTCCAGGCCCGCTACGCCGACATCGAAAAGGATCTGCGAGCGCAATACGCGATCACTTACCAGATCACCGATCTCGCCCACCACAATCAATGGCGCAAAGTGCACGTGATGCTGAAGTCGCCGCAACTGACGGCAAGGACGATACGAGGCTACTTCGCGCCGTAGAAAGCCGCCCTACGCGGGTGCGGCCCCGGGTAAGGCGGCGGCGGCCGACGCTGCGCGCAACTGCTGGATCTGTGCGAGCACGTCCTGCGGCAGCGGATTGCCGGTGACGCCAATCTGCTGCAGGTAGGCGTCGAGATCGGGTTGCGCCGCGAGGAAGCGAATCACGTTCTGCGGACGGTACGGCGTTCGGGCGGGATTATCATCCTTGTCGCGGAGCTTCGACGGGTCGGCACACATGCGATCGATGACGGAGGGCGAGAGATCGGCGTGATAGCCGTGAAGCTCGCGTCCACCGCGGCCCATCGTGCTGCGCACCAGATCGAGCACTTTGTAGAACGGCGTCGACGATTCGTAAAGGCTGTCGCCGAAGAATGGCCGGTAGAACTTGATGAAGTCGGGATCGATCTCCAGTTTCGACTCGATCGCGCCGTCGAGAATCCAGCGGAAGGTCACATTGGCCAGGCCGTCGTGCACATAACCGCCTCCCACATTTGAGTGCACGCCGGCGAACCAGCGTTGTTCCACCTGCTGGTCCGGCAGAGCATTCGTCCAGACCTCGGGACGGAAATCGAAACGGCGCTCGTCGATCGCCAGCGCCTGCCGCGCGCGCCGGACGCAGGTGGCCGGTTCCGCGCCTGCAAAGAACGCGCGGTCGTGCGCCGACGTCTCCGCGCCGGTGGCATTGAGACGCGAACCGAGCGCCATCACCGTGTCCCACACGCCGAGGTATTTGACGGTGACCGGCACGAACGGATCGAGCGGCGGCTTCGGACGCGGCTTCTCCTCGGCGCGTTGCGCGTTGATCTTGTCGATGGCGTTCTGGAACTCGTTGTTCTTCTCGCCGCCTTTGACGCGGAGGTATTCGCGGAAAAGAAGCGGGAGGTAGTACGCATCGGACTTCTGCGGCAGGCCATGATTCCATTGCAGAAAGCGCGTTACGGCGCGGGCGGTACCGGCACCGCGGCTGAATCCGAAGACGAAAACCTCGTCGCCCGGCAGGTAATTGAGCGTCAGGAAATGCAGCGCGTCTTCAACGTTCGCCTCGAACTTCGCGCCGAACGCACCGCCCAGGAGGCGGTCCACCTGGTGCAGGATTGCGTTGGCGGTGCCGGGATAAACGGCGAGCGAACCGACGCCGATCGCGTAGTAGACGATCTGCTCGATGCCATCGGCACCGATGGGTACGACAGCGCGCGCCATCTTCAGCGTATTCGTCGGTTTGAGAACGGTGTGCCCATCGCGCCGTTTCGATTCATCGAAGGCGCCGTTCCAGGTGCCATCTAGACAGAGCACGATGCGGCGAGGCGTGTGCGGTGCGGCGGTGCTGGTCGTTTCCATGGTCTACCTCGCTCTTCCTGATGAGGAGTGCCCAGCCAGCAGCAATTCCCTACCCGCAATCGCGAAAACGCGCGCGCTATGCTTACGGGACAAAATCGTTCAGAGAGGAAGTTCCATGTTCAAGAAGATCGTCCTGGTCATCGTCCTCATCATTGCGGCGGTGCTCATCTTCGCCGCCACCAAACCCGATACGTTCCGCGTCGAGCGCACTGCCACGATCAAGGCGACGCCGGAGAAGATTCTCGCTTCGCTGAACGACTTTCATCACTGGGGCGCCTGGTCGCCGTGGGAAAAGCTAGATCCGGCCATGAAGCGCACGCACAGCGGCGCCGCGCAGGGCAAAGGCGCAGTCTACGCGTGGGAAGGCAACAGCCAGGCAGGCGCGGGGCGGATGGAGATCATCGACGCGTCGGCATCGCAGGTGTCGATCAAGCTCGATTTCCTGAAGCCGTTCGA
>DATART010000345.1:0-1814 GCA_036264035.1 Thermoanaerobaculia bacterium
CTTCCCGAGCACGCGTGGTGGTGCTTTAAATGTACGCGTGATTGCCAAGAGCCGCCGCCCGTCCCTGGTTATCAGCCGGGGATCCGTCGCCGTCCTCCGGCACTTCGCCTTTGGCTACGTGCCTGCGGCGGCTCTGGATGACAGGTCTACTTCCCCAACACCGCGTTCTTGAAGTCGTCGCCCATGGCCGGTTTCGGGCAGATCCAGGTGGAGACGATCGCGTCCGCGGTCGGTTTGCCGGGCAGTGTGCCCTTCACTTTTCCGTTCACTTCGACGATCGTGCCGGTGCCGGGGACGTAGGTGATGACGAGGCGGTTGCCTTTCGGAATCGGCTCCATCCACGAGCAGAGCGTTTTGAACGCGGCCTTCACCTCGGCATTCGCATTCGGCGTGTTCGCCTCGAGGCCTTCCTCCCACGCGTCGCACATCTGATCCTTGCTGACGCTGTAGAGGAAGTGCATGACCATGCGGCGCGGCGTGTCCGAGCCGAGGATCGAAGCCGGATTCGACATCTTCGCCGGCAGGTAAAGTCCACCGACGTAGACCTTGATGAAAAACTTCTTACGAAGACCGGCGCCGTTCAGAACCAGGTTCTGACCGTTGACTGTGGTCTTGTCTTCCATGTTTACGCCCGCGACCGTAGCGGCGGACGCGGCCATCGGTACCAGCAGCATGAGCGACAGCAGGAGAGGATTCATCTTCAGGCGCATTCAAGCCTCCATTCGTTGATTGGTTGTGGGACCGCGGGCGAACATCGTAGCACTTGAGGCTGGAACAGCAGCCGGACCGCCAATGTTGCAGAGCACTCGCATGACGATTCTCGACAAATCGTTTCACATTGGTGGAGTTCTGATCGATCCGCCGCTCGCCCTCGCGCCGATGGCCGAGGTGACGGACGTCTATTACCGCTCGCTCGTGAAAGAGCTGGGCGGCGTGGGTCTCGTCGTCTCCGAATTCATCTCCGCCGAGGGGTTGACGCGCGACAACACGCGCACGAAGGCGATGCTCGCGTTCGATGAGAAGGAGCGTCCGGTCGCGATCCAGATCTACGGCGGCGATCCCGATCGGATGGACGACGCGGCGGCGATCGTCGAGGAGCAGGGCGTCGACATCGTCGACATCAACATGGGCTGCCCGGTGCGCAAAGTGGTCAGCAGCGGCGCCGGGTCGGCGCTTCTGAAGGATTTCGATCGGGCCGCGCGCGTCGTCGAGAAGATCAGGAAGCGCGTGAAGATCCCGGTCACGGTGAAAGTCCGCAAAGGGTGGGAGAGCGATGACGTCATCCCACTGCTCAAGCGCTTCGAAGCGATCGGCGTGGCGTCGATCGCCATTCACGGCCGCACGCGCAATGAGGCGTACACGGGCGCGAGCGACTGGGGCTACATCGCGCAGGCGAAGAGCGAGCTGGGGATTCCGGTGTTCGGCAACGGCGACGTGAAGACGCCGGCCGATGCGATCCGCATGTTCGAGACGACCGGCGTCGACGGCGTGATGATCGGCCGCGCCGCGCTGCACAATCCGTTCATCTTCCGCGACATCGTCGCGCTCGTGAATGGCGTGCCGACCGGCAGCGAAGTCGATCGCCGCATCGACGCGATGCACCGCTACCTCGCCAAGATCGACGGCGCGCCGCAGGTGATCAACTGGAAACTGCACAAGGCGCGGACCGTGATCGGCTGGTTCTCGAAAGGAATCGCGCACGGCAAGGACATCCGCAACGGACTCGCCGACATTACGTCGGTGGCGGACGTTCGCCGGCTGCTCGATGCGGCGCGCGAGCGGATGGCTGCGTAGATGAGATCTCCGCGGCTCCG
>DATART010000427.1:0-10762 GCA_036264035.1 Thermoanaerobaculia bacterium
TGGATCAGTAGATCAGGGGCGGATAACGAGTAGATTAGTGATCAGAAGATCGGTCGATCCGGGGTGGATAAGCAGTACATTCGTGATCAGTACATCAGTCGACCAGGGCGATAACGAGTAGATTAGTGACCGGTAAATGACCGCGCTGATCTACGAATCCGCTACCTACGAATCCACTGACCTGACAACCGATAACCGACAACCGACAACCCGATCCACTGACCCACTGATCTACTAATCCACTGATCCACATGACCTCCCATCTGATCGACGTCCTATTCGTCATCGTGCCGCATTCGCTGCTGCTCGATATCGCCGGGCCGGCGGAAGCGTTTCGTCTTGCCAACCAGCACCGTGAGCTTCGCGGACTGCCACCGCGGTTTCGCCTTCGTTTCGCAGGTCCGGTGACAACGCTGCCGACGTCAGTGGGACTGGCCCTGGGCGACCTCGTTCCATTGCCGGAGCAGCTCACGACACCGACCTGGGTCGTGGTGGTCGGTCAGCCGACGGCTCACGTGACGCATGTAACGGCGGAGATCGCGGCCGCCGCGCAGTGGCTGCACGATCGCCTGCATGTCGCGCTGCTCGATTCCAACACGCCGCACCGCCTGGTGACGATCTGCTCGGGCACGCTCCTCGCCGCGCGCGCCGGCCTCCTCGGCAAACGCCGCTGCACGACGCATCACGAGTTGTTGCACATGCTTCGATCGCTGGCGCCGCGGGCAGAGGTCATCGAGAATCGCGTCTTCGTAGTGGACGGCCCGATCGCGTCGAGTGCGGGCATCACGGCGGGCATCGACGTCGCGCTGCACCTCATCGCCGAGGAGTGCGGGGAAGCGCTTGCGGCGAGCGTGGCGGAGGATATGGTGGTGTATCTGCGGCGCTCGCCGCGGGACACCGAGCTGTCGCCATTCCACATGCACCGCCGCCATCTTCACCCGACCGTACACCGGGTGCAGGACGCCATCGTCTCCGAGCCGCAGCGCGATTGGGACATGACCTCGCTGGCTCAGGTTGGCCACGCGGCCGAGCGTCATCTGTTACGCCTTTTCATCGACAACGCCGGCATCTCGCCGCTGCAATACCTTCGGTTGATCCGCCTCGAACGCGCCCGGCAGTCCCTCGAGTACGGAGCGACCGTCACGCGCGCCGCCGCGGTGGCCGGCTTCGGCTCCGACGTACAACTGCGCCGCGCCTGGAGCCGCCAATGGGGCGGCTCGCCGCGCGACGTCGCGCGGGCGGCGGGAACGTCCCCTCCGCGGCGTGACGCCGGCAGGACTTCATAATTTCAAGCACTTGCCCGGCGGGAGGGAGACGGTTTCACGCGTGAAACCGCAGTCGCGATGTTCAAGAATCATTAGTGTTCATGTATAGTGAACATAGTGAAAAAATGAACACACCCTCAGAGATGGTGCTTGCCCGGGCCGCCGTTGAGGCCTTACGCGATCTCGGTATCAGCGGCGAGGTCGAGGCGGCAAGTCCGCACTCCGGGCACGGGATCGATGGCATGGCTACGTTGACCCGAAACGGCAAGAGCATGAAGTACGTTTTCCAAGTTAAGAATTCAATTACCCGGTCTGCCTTGGGCCCACTCTCGCTTGCTTTTGGAAAAGAGAATGGGAGGCAACTGCTTGTCACCGACTATGTGCCGCCGCCGCTTGCGGACGAATTGCGCCAACGGAACATTCAGTTTATCGATGCCGCGGGCAATGCATACCTCGACCGCCGCGGACTCATGGTCTTCGTCGCCGGCCGCCGCAATGCGCGGCGGCGAGGCCCTCAAAAAACAGTGCGTGTCTTTCGAGGCGCCGGCCTCAGAGTCGGCTTCGTTCTCCTCTGCATGCCGGATCTCGCCTCGGCTCCTCAGCGTGCGATTGCAACCACCGCCCGCGTTGCGCTGGGAAGTGTCGCGGCGATACTGGATGGATTGCGAGAGCTTGGCTTCATTGCGGACGTGCGGGGAAAACGCCGGCTCCTGCATCACGAGCGGCTCCTCGAACAGTGGACCGAATCGTACGCAAGACAACTCTTCCCCACGCTGGAGATGATGCGTCTGTCGGCTGCCTCTTGTGATTGGTGGCGCCACGCCGAAATCGCGAAGTACGGCGCGCAGTGGGGAGGCGAGACGGCCGCAGCGTTGCTTCAGCGACACCTCGTTCCGGAGCACGCCATCATCTATGTGGATGAGACGCCAGCCGGACTTCTCAAACGCTACCGTTTGAGAGCCGCTCCAGCCGGGTCGATCGTGTTGCGGCGCCGCTTTTGGAATGCACTGCCTGCCCCGCGATCCGATGTCGTTCCCGCCCTGCTCATCTACGCGGATCTGGTCGCGGCCGGGGACGCTCGTTCGCTCGCGGCCGCTACACAAATTCGGAATGCGTACCTCATTTGACCTGTCCTCCGTCTCAGCTCTACGCCCGCTGGCAGAAGTCGCGGAAACGCTTCGCGCCGCCGCCGCGGGGGTCGTCGATCGCTGGTTGATCGTCGGCGCTACAGCGCGCGATCTCATCCTGCAGCACGCCTACGGCTTGCCCGAGCGGGGTAGGACGGTCGACCTCGACGTCGCTGTGGCCGTGGCGTCATGGGAGGTTTTCGCCGCTTTCGAGTCCCGCCTTCTGAGCAGCGGCGCGCGACGCCATCCTCACGTGCCGCATGAATTCTCCGTCGGTGGTTGGAAAGTTGATGTCATTCCCTTCGCCGGAGTTGAGAAGAACGGCGTCATCCGGTGGCCGATCGATGGCCAGACGGAGCTGAACGTCACCGGGTTCGCGGAGGCCAGCGCCAATGCGCTCGATGTCATCCTTCCCGGCGATATCCAGGTGCACGTAACCTCCCCGCCGGGGCTGCTGATTCTGAAACTCATTGCCTGGGAAGATCGGCACTGGCAATATCCCAGGCGTGATGGACTGGACATTCGAACGCTGATCGATAGCTACGCGGAGCCGTGGAATCAGGAACGCCTGTATGAAGAGGCCGACGAAATTCTCCAGCACTTCGCGTTCGATAACTCACTTGCCGGAGCTGCGTTGCTTGGCCGAGACGCGGCCGCGATGGCGAAGCCCGCCACGCTACAGACTCTCCTGGCCATCCTCGAGGGAGAGACGGGTGGAGATGCCCTGACTCTGGCCAGCGACATGGGCGGAAGGACCGAATACAATCTGGACCTTCTGGAAGCTCTACTCTTCGGCCTCCGTCTCTCCGCGCCCACCGCGTGAACCGTCCTTTAGGCGCGCAACCCAACTTGCTAGTATTCGTCCTCCATGACCGACACTCTTCACGACCTCATCTATGACTGGAACACTGGCTCGGAGCGAGCGGCGCGGCCTTCAGCGAAGAAGATTCAGTTTGATGATGAGACGCTGCGCGATGGGTTGCAGTCGCCTTCAGTGACCGATCCGTCGATCGACGAGAAGATTCGCATTCTCCACTTTCAGGATGAGATTGGGGTCGACACCTCGGACATCGGATTGCCCGGGGCGGGGCCGCATGTGCAGAAGTCGGTGGAGCGGCTGGCGCGGGAGATCGTCGATGCGAAGTTGAGCGTTGCGGCGAATTGTGCGGCGCGGACCCATGAGAATGACATCCGGCCGATTGCGGAGATTTCGCAGCGGGTGGGGATTCCGATCGAGGCGTGCACGTTCATCGGGTCGTCGCCGATCCGGCAGTTTGCGGAGGAGTGGGATCTCGACTGGATCATCGAGCAGTCGGCGAAGGCGGTACGGTTTGCGGTGGCCGAGGGGCTGCCGGTCATGTATGTCACCGAGGACACCACGCGCGCGAAGCCGCAGGATGTGGAGAAGCTGTACACGGCGGCGATCGAGGCGGGGGCGAAGCGGGTTTGCGTGTGCGATACGGTCGGTCACGCGACGCCGTGGGGCGTTCGGAATCTCATCCGATTCGTTCGCGAGGTCGTCGATCGCGTCAATCCCGAGGTGAAGATCGACTGGCATGGGCATAGCGACCGCGGCCTTGGCGTCATCAACTCGATCGCCGCGATTGAAGCGGGCGCGGATCGAATTCACGGATCGGCCGCCGGCATTGGCGAGCGCGTCGGGAACACGCCGATCGACCTGCTGATGGTGAATTTGAAATTGATGACCTGGATTGATAACGATCTGACCAAACTCCCTGAGTACGTACGGTTTGTCTCGGAGGCGGTACACATTCCGTTGCCGGATCAGTATCCCGTTTTCGGGCGCGATGCCTTCCGAACGGGGACGGGCGTCCATGCGGCCGCCATCATCAAAGCGAAGAAGAAGGGAAGCGAGTGGCTGGCCGACCGCGTTTACTCGGGAGTCCCGGCAGGTATGTTCGGCCTCGAGCAGGTCATCGAAGTGGGTCCGATGTGCGGACTCTCGAACGTGATCTACTGGCTCGATGCGAAGGGTTATCCGCAGGACGAAGGGCTGGCGAAGGAGATTTTCCAGCTCGCGAAGTCGACGAATCGGGTACTGACAGATGATGAGTTGCACGACGCCGCGAGGCGGTGGAGAGAAGTAACCAGTTCATTGGAATCGAACACGTTGTCATCCTGAGCCGGCGAAGCGCGGCGAAGGATCTCAAGATGCGCGGCCCGTGCTGAAACCCATGAGATTCAACGCAGCCTGCGCATCTCGAGATCCTTCGCCGTCCTTCGGCGGCTCAGGATGACAACTTGCCCGAGTGGCGAAATGGCAGACGCAGCAGACTCAAAATCTGCCGAGGTTAACCCTCATGTCGGTTCGAGTCCGACCTCGGGCACCACTTTTTTATTGTGAACAAGCCGTTACGCCCTGATCGAAAGCAATCAACCCATCGCGCGTGACGTTCCGCCTCTCAATTGCCGTAACGGAGACTGATCCCTAAATGCTCACGCGCCGATCCCTCGCTGTTTTTGCGCTGCTGCTGTTGCCGGTTCTTGCTCAGGCGCTCCCGCCGGATCGCGCGAGCGGCCCGATGCGGCATTACATCCTCGAGAGCGATGTCCCGCTCGATGCCGCTGCCAGCGCGGAGTTGGCGGCAGAGGGAATCGACGTGCAGCAGCCGATGGCCAATCATCGTTATCTGGTCCGCATGCGCGACGGCGCCGAGGTTCCGCACGATGCGCGGATCCATTCGCTGCGCGCGTACGATGCGTCGCGCAAGATCGCGCGGGACGCGTATGCCGAGGCGGCGAAAGGGAAAGCATTCGCGAGGCTGCGCGTGCTGTTTCAGAAGGAAGTGACGTTCGATGAGGCGCAGGCGGCGATCGAGGCAGTCGGCGGCACGATCGAAACTCCATTCGTTGTGGCCAGCGGAAACACGCAGCGGCTGACGGTGCGCATTCCGTCGTCCACGGTCATCGACCTCGCGAACGATGAGCGCGTTTTCGGCGTTTACGGACCGCCGCTGCATCCGCGAAGCTTGAACTCCGTAGCTGCGGTGCTCTCTCACGTCACGCCGCTTTACTCGGCGCCGTACAGTCTCACCGGTGATGGAGTTGTTCTATCGCTTTTCGAGCCCGACGGCGCTCCGGATGTCGCCCATCAGGAATTCGGCGGCCGGCTCATCAGCCACTTCGATGCAAGCCGGCCTGTGGATGACCACGCCACACATGTCTCCGGGACGATCATGGCGGCCGGCGTTGTTGCGGCGGCCAAAGGCATGTCGCCTGCGGCCACGCTGCACGCCTTCGACGCGAACATCGACTTTGATGTACTCATGAAGGCGAAGGCTGCGTTACCGAATTTCGGCAGCGTGGCCGACAACAATTCGTGGGACTACGAGATCAGTTGGCAAGACGACGTCTGGTACGGTGCCGGTGAATATCTCGGCGGCTACAGCGGCCTTGAATCAGAACCTTACGACGCCGTGATGCGCGCGGCGGGGGAGCCGTTGGTGGTTCATGCCGCGGGCAATGATGCCGGGAACGGTCGACCCGTCCTCACCTTGCCCTGGTCTCCGCACAAGCACTTCAACTACGACACGAACATGGTCGACTCACATACGTTCTGCTATTCGCAGAACGGAACCGGGACCGATTGTCCTACGGCTGCACCTTACAACTGTTCGACGGGCGCGACGTCCGCGGGCGAAAAATACTGCGAGGTGGACAAACACCCGACCCATACGGCGAACGTGAGCGTCGGTCTGCTGGGCAGCACGAAAAATTCGGTCACCGTCGGCGCAATTCAGGACAACGGCGTTTCGATTGCTCCGTTCAGTTCGCAAGGACCGACGTTGGATGGACGGATCAAGCCGGAACTCGTCGCCGATGGCTACCGGCAGTTCTCGACGATGCCGAACAACTCGTACAGCGATGGGACCAACTGCTCCTGTCCGGGTTACGGCACCTCAATGGCGACTCCGGTCGTGACGGGAATTGCCGGACTCCTGACGCAGCAGTTCCGGAAAACATTCTCCAAATCGCCGGACGGCCCGATGCTGAAGACGCTGCTGATCGCCGGAGCGGACGACCTTGGGAATCCCGGCCCCGACTACACGTACGGTTTCGGCCTGGTCGACGGGAAAGCATCCGTTGATCTGATCCGCGACGACAACGGCACCGGCTCGCGGATTCACCGCGGGACGATTGGAAACGGGCAGGAGATTGATTACCCGATCACGCTGGCGGCGTCACAGAAGTTGCGCGTCGTTCTCGGCTGGTTCGATCCCGAGGTGCTGCTGCAGCCGAATGCAAACCCGGATGATGACGATCTGCTCGCCGACAAGACGCTGGTGAATGATCTCGATCTGCGCGTCGTCGATCCCTCCGGCGCGACGGTGCTGCCGTACGTGCTCGACCAGAAGAATCCGAATACCGCGGCGACGCGCGGTGCAAATCACACCGATACGACCGAGGAAGTGGAGATCGCGAACGCAGCTCCGGGTACGTATCACGTGATCGTGCGCGGAGCGATCGGCGATACTCGTTCCTCGTCGCAGGATTTCGTTCTGATCGCGAACGGCGGCGCGACGGTTGCGGCTTGCACCGACAACTACGAGCCGAACGATACGCAGGCGACAGCGTTCGGCAATGTGGCGAACGGACAGACGATCGCGGCGAAGATCTGCAGCGCGAGCGACGTCGATTACTACACGTTCTCGACGAATACGTCGCCGATCTCGGTCGCGGTGACGGCGACGGATACGCCGCTGAAGGTGACGATGTCGAGCAATCTGACGACCACAGTCGTTCAGACGATCGCCGCGAACAGCTCGGCGACATTGACGGCGAACTTCTTCCCGACGCTCCTGCCGCCGGGGAACATCGCGATCTTCGTCCGCGTCGAAGCGAACGGCGCCGTCGGCGCAACCGGCGCGTACACGATGACGCCGAATTACAGGTTCTCATCGACGCCGAGGAAACGATCGACGAAGCATTAGGGTGGGGTGTGGGGTGTGGGGGGTGGGGTGTGGGAGATTGAGCGGCGATCCGACTCGCTTCGACTTCCCGACTTCCCACTTCCCACTTCCCACTTCCCCGCCCCGCATACAATCCCCGCCGCATGAATTACAAGACTCTGCTCGTCGAGGAAGCGGACGGTGTCCTCAACGTCACGCTTAACCGGCCGGATGTTCACAATGCATTCAATGAGGAGCTGATCGCGGAGGCGATCGATCTCTTCGGCGGCCTCGGCGCGAGCACCGCGCGCGTGGTGGTGCTGCGCGGCACCGGTCCAAATTTCTGCGCGGGGGCCGATCTCAACTGGATGTCGCGAATGGTCAGCTACACGCGCGATGAGAACGTCCGCGATTCGTCGCAACTGGCGCGCATGTATGCGCTGATGAACGAGTGTCCGCTGCCGGTCATCGGACGGATCCAGGGAGCGGCGATCGGCGGCGGCGTCGGGCTCGTCGCCGTCTGCGATATCGCCATCGCGGCGCGCGAGGCGAAGTTCGGTCTGTCCGAGGTCAAGCTGGGGATTCTGCCGGCAGTGATCTCGCCGTACGTCATCGCCAAAATCGGCGAGACGCATGCGCGGGCGCTGTTCCTGACCGGCGAGCGCTTCGACGCCGAGCGCGCGCTGCGCATCGGACTCGTGCACCGGCTCGCCGACGACCTCGATGCCGCGGTCGCGGAAACCGTCGCTGCGCTGAAATCGTCCGGACCGGAAGCCGTTCGCGAGTGCAAGAAGCTGATCGCGCACGTGTCGTCGCACGAGTTGATCGACGCGATCCCGTTCACGATCGAAGCGATTGCGGCGCGGAGAGTTTCGTCCGAGGGGCAGAGCGGGATGGCGGCTTTTCTGAAGAAGGAGAAGGCGCCGTGGGCAAGATAGGGAGTGGGGAGTCGGGAGTAGGGAGTGGGAGATCAAGAAAAGGTGATGGTTCTCCCACGCCCCACACCCCGCACCCCACACCCGTTCGCAAACTCCTCGTCCCCAATCGCGGCGAGATCGCCGTGCGCATCGCGCGCGCGTGCCGCGAGGCGGGGATTGAGTCGGTACTCGGCTACTCCGAGGCCGACGACATCCGCTACGTGCGGCGCTATTTCGATGATGCGATCCCCCTCGGCACAGGCGACGCGCGCGCGACCTACCTCGATGTGGCGCGCGTGATCGACACGGCGCGCAAATGCGCGGCTGACGCGATTCATCCCGGATACGGATTTCTTTCCGAGCGTGCCGAATTGGCGGCGGCGTGCGATGACGCCGGCATCGTCTTCATCGGACCGAAGGCTGCGTCGATCGCGGCGATGGGATCGAAGGCGGAGTCGCGTCATCTGATGCACAAACTCGGCGTGCCGGTCGTGCCCGGATACGACGGCAAAGATCAGAACGTCAACACGTTGACTACCGAGGCGGCTCGGATCGGATTTCCGGTACTGGTGAAGGCCAGCGCGGGCGGCGGCGGGAAGGGGATGAAGATCGTTCGTTCCGCGGAGGAGCTGCGGCCGGCGATCGAATCGGCGCAACGCGAGGCGAAGAAATCATTTGGCGATGACCGGCTGCTGATCGAGCGCTACATCGAGGAGCCGCGTCACGTCGAGTTTCAGATCTTCGGCGACGGCAATGGAAACGTCGTCCATCTCTTCGAGCGTGATTGCTCGATCCAGCGCCGGCATCAGAAGGTGATCGAGGAAACGCCGGCGCCGCGCTACAGCGACGAGTTGCGGCAGCGCATGGCCGCGGCGGCGGTGGCGGCAGCGCGCGGAGTGGACTATCGCAGCGCCGGGACGGTGGAGTTCATCGTCACGCCGGAGAACGAGTTTTACTTTCTCGAGATGAATACGCGGCTGCAGGTCGAGCATCCGATCACCGAGGAAGTTTCGGGCGTCGATCTCGTTCGCGCGCAACTCGCGCTCGCGGGCCGCGGAGTGCTCCCGTGGAAACAGGAAGATCTGCATCAGCGCGGCCACGCCATCGAAGTGCGCATCTACGCGGAGGATCCTGACGATCGCTTTCTGCCGCAAAGCGGGAAGATCGCGTTTTACCGGGAGCCGTCCGGGCCGGGCGTGCGCGTCGACGCGGGCGTATCGCATGGGACGGAGATCGGCGTCAATTTCGATCCGATGCTGGCGAAATTGATCTGCTACGCGGAGTCGCGCGACGCCGCCATCGACCGCCTCGATCGCGCTCTCCGCGACTACATCGTCCTCGGCACGAAGACCAACATCTCCTGGCTGCGCCGCCTGGTGACCCATCCCGCGTTCCACGACGGCCTGGTGTCGACGCGATTCATCGCCGATCACGAGTCGTCGCTGCAGCGCGTCACGCCGGAGATCGTGCCCGCGATCGCGGCGGTGTTGTCGTCGATTCCTCGCCAGCGGGCGACGGCGCAGCGTACGGGCGTCGCGAGTGTGTGGGATTCAATCGGAAGTTGGGGACGCGGTTAGTTAGAAAGCGAAATGTTGAATGTTCAATGTTGAATGAAGGAACGAGGAGCGGAGCCTCATTCAACACTGAACATTCAACATTGAACATTCAACATTTCGTTCTTGACCTACGCCTTCCCCAAACTCTCCGGCGCGCGAACGCGTCCGGCGATGCCGCAGAGAATGAGCAGCGTCACGACGTACGGTACGGCGAGCAGCAGGTGGAACGGCACGCCTCGTCCCGACGCCTGCAACGCGTATTGCCCTGCCGCGGCGATGCCGAAGACGGCGGTGCCGAGGAGGGCGCCTTTGAATTTCCAGCGTCCGAAGATGACAATCGAAAGGGCGATGAAGCCGCGGCCGGCCACCATGTTTTCGGCGAATCCGCTCGATAGCGCCAGCGCGAGGTAGGCGCCCGCGAGGCCAGCGAGGACGCTTTCGATTCCGAGCGCGCTCCAGCGATGCAGCGAAACGGATGCGCCGTTCGCAGTGACGGCGGCGGGCAGTTCGCCGCAGGCACGGAGGCGAAGTCCGAAGCGTGTTCGCCAGAGCAGAATTGCCAGCGCAATGGGGATGACGATCCAGGCCAGCGGCACGATAACGTCGACGCCGAGGCGGGGAATCGGCTCGTTGAAGGTGGCGTTTTGTTGCAGCTCGCGATAGACGAATCCGGTCAGGCCTTGCGCGAGCAGGACGATGGCGGTGCCGGTGACGATCTGGTCGGCGGCGAAGCGGAGGGCGAAGAATCCGAAGAGCGCTCCGGCGAATGTCGCGCCGGCGATGCCGCCGAGGAAGCCGAGCGTCACGCTGTGCGTCAGTTGCGCGGTGATGACGGCGGTCATCGCGGCAGTGAGCATCATCCCTTCGATGCCGAGGTTGATCATGCCGGCGCGTTCGACCACGAGCTCGCCGAGGACGGCCAGCAGCAGCGGCGTCGACGCGACGATAGCGAGCGGGATGGCGGCGAGGAGTTGGTGCGTCATGGTG
>DATART010000431.1:0-10756 GCA_036264035.1 Thermoanaerobaculia bacterium
AAGGTCTTCATCGCTGCGCTCATAGGAAGTCGGCAGTTCGCCAATTTGTGCATCCACACCCACCACCTCGACAATCTGAAGCGGTCCATCGGCCGCTAACCCAACTCCGAGATACCGCCGTAGAATCCTGGTCATCTCGGCGTTCGCAGAGAGAAATAGTTCATCGTATTCGCTGTTTCACGCGGCGACTGCATGGTACGACTGCATTCGGGTTATGCCTCTATTCCAGTGAAGACGAAGGATGTCGGGTTGTTCGCTTCGGTCACTTGTCGCTAGCCTTCGAAAATGCTCCTTTAATTTTTGGGTCGGGTCAGCGATGAATGTTGCGGTGATTAACGAGGAACTGATCTGGACTAGCCAGACGTGAACACCTTCAATTAACGTTGGACGCTTCCGTGGCGCTAGTTTTTGAAGATCCAGATATGCATAGTTGAGTGACGCGCCTACTGCGCGATGGTGTGCCTCATCGATCCACTCTCGAATTCTGTCATCGTTGAATGACCGAACTTCACTGCAGCGGGAACGCAGACGTTCCAAGCCGGCAAAAAGTCGCTCAAACTCTTCAGGCAAATAGAAATCGCAGAACGCGATTTGAAGAAGGCGCACATTCCATTCAGGAGGTGCAGCAGTCCAGTCGAGAAACCATGTCCGCAGGTGATGTTGCGCGGCGACTCGAATACTTTGGAACGCGCGTCCGCGAGGCCGATTATGCTTCGTGGCCCAAACCAATAAGGACCGAGACGCCCACTGCCGTCGCCTGACTAGCCAAGTGAACTTCCGCCGTGGCCATGCCTTGCGAAGCCAGACTCGCGGAAATGTCGGCGGAGGATCAAGCATCGGCTGTTTTGTTTTTTCGATGTCCGTCGCTAGGCGAGTACGCATTGTCGGATGAACCTCGGCGTGGGAGAATACATCGCGCGTCATCACGCGAACGTACGCCGAGGCGATGGTTTCGCGTCCGCGCGTAAGCAAGACCTCGCCACGTTCCCGCCACATTGCTGCCGCTGACTTGCCTCGCCCCGACAATCGCCGCGTCACATTGCGGATCGATCCTCATGGAGATCGAGGAGATGACGATGGATTGCACATCACAAAACGGCGGATTGGCGCGTGCTAACCTCCGCCGCATGAAGCGAACTGGTGTGGGGATTCTTCTGTTGATGGCAGCGCTGTCGGCTCAGGCGGCCGACAAGCTCACGATCGTGAAAGCCGGACCTGTTGGTGAGGTCGCAAACCTCGCTGAGGCCAACGAGATTCGGGTCGTGTTCAGCGAGCCGATGATTGTCGTCGGCAAGATTCCGAAGGTGCTCGACGTGCCGTGGTTTCATGTCGTGCCGGCGATCAATGGGACGTTTCGCTGGTCGGGGACGACCACGCTGATCTTCACGCCCGATCCGAAGACGTCGTTGCCGTTCGCCACGAAATACGACGTCACCATCGATCCCGAAGCGAAGGCCGTGAGCGGGAAGACCCTCGGCAAGGCGTATCACTTCTCGTTCACTACGCCGACGATCCAGCTGCTGCGGACCGACTGGTATCGCAAGGACAACAAATGGGACGGCGGGATCGTCATCGCGCTCTGGTTCAATCAGCCGGTCGATGCGGAAACGCTCGGGCCGCATCTCAAACTGCGCACCGCCGCGCATGAATTCAAGGCGCCGGAGCTGCCGGCGCGCGAGCGATTGCAGATGCTCGAGCCGCAACAGGTCGCGGCGTTCGACGCGAAAGTCGCCAAAGCGCAAGCCGCGGCGGCGAGCGATGGCCAGCCGGTGCTGTCGTTCTTTGCGACTGATTGGGACAAGAAACGCTACAAGCCTGCACCCGAGCTGATCGTCGTCGAGACCAAGCCTGGGGTTCCACCCGATACGCATCTGCAGCTCTTCATCGACGATGCGCTGGCTAAGCGCACGACAAACGTCGCAACCGGCCGAACCCAGACCTTCACGATCGAACTGAATCCGACGTTCTTCGTCGAAAAGATCGACTGCGTCAGTGAATGCAATCCCGATTACTACAACCCGATCCGTTTCCGAACGCGGAGTGGCGTGCCGTTCTCGAACATCAAGAAGGCGGTCAGCGTCATCGATGTCACCGATCCCGCGCACGAAGTACCGGTCACTCCGGGCACGAAGCAGCGCGATAGCGAGGCGGACAGCGAACCGACGCAGTTCAGCCTCGACGAGCTCGGATACTCGCTCCATCCCGCGCATGACTATGCGATTCGCATCGACCCCGCGCTCACTTCCGAGTCCGGCCAAACCCTCGGCTACACCTGGATGGCGGTCGTCGAGTACTGGCACAAAGCCGCGTACATCAGCTTCGGCGACGGTCACGGCGTCTGGGAATCGAGCGGCGGATCGGTGCTGCCGTTCTACGCGCGCAACTTCCAGAACGTCACGCAGTGGACTGCGCCGCTGACGCTCGATCAGCTCGTGCCGTCGATCGTCGACCTGCAGAAGGAGAGCTTCCACAAAGTACCCGACACGCCGGGCGTGCAGCGCAAGCTCGCGCCGCAGGCGGATGTGCTGCAGTCGTACGGACTGAATCTGAAATCGGCGTTGTCGAACATCGGCAACGGCATCGTCTGGGCCGTCATCAATCCGGGCGACGCGATCGCGAAATCGAAGCGCTATTCCGAGGACGTCGCAGGCACCATCGTCCAGGTCACGAACCTCGGCATCTCCGTCAAAGACTCGCCGCAGAACACGCTCGTCCTCGTCTCACGCCTCGACACCGCCGCGCCGGTCGCGGGCGCCAAGGTTTCCATCCGGACGATGGACAACAAAGTCTTCTGGACCGGCACCACCGATGCGAACGGCATTGCCATCGCGCCGAACACCGATCTCCGCGTCGATCGCCACCACAAAAACGCGCAGGGCGACGAGGAAGACGAAAGTTCGTGGGAAGCGCTCAGCGGAATCCACTTCATCGTCACCGCGGAAAAGGATGGCGACACCGCGTACGCCGCCAGCGATTGGAACGAAGGCATCAGTCCGTGGGACTTCGGCTCGAATTTCAATTTGCAGGAAGCGCAGCCGCTGCTGCGCGGCACGATCTTCACCGACCGCGGCGTCTACAAGCCTGGCGAGGAAGTGCATGTCAAAGCCGTGCTGCGCAGCGACACGCCGAAAGGGATGCAGCTCCTTCCGCCCGGCACCGCTGTCGAGATCTCCGTCACCGACTCGCACGCGAAAGAGGTCGACAAGCGAACCGTCACGCTGAACGATTGGAGCAGCGCCGAGTGGACGTGGACCGTGCCGGCCGACTCGGTCCTCGGCGACTACAGCATCCGCGCGTGGGTGAAATCGCAACGGCTCATCACCGCCGGCGACTTCCTCGTCGCCGCGTATCGCCGTCCCGAGTTCCGCGTCGACGTCACGCTCAAATCGCCGAGCTCGATCGCCGGCACGAAACTCAACGGCACGATCGTCGGCAAGTATCTCTTCGGCGCCGCGATGGCCTCGCGGCCGGTGGCGTGGACGTATTCGAAGTCGCCGATTTACGACGTGCCGCATGCGATCCGCGACAAGTACGCCGACGGCCAATGGGAGTTCCTCGGCGAGGACTCCGAACATCGCCGCGAGGGCGAGACGATCTCCACGAAAACGCAAAAGCTCGACTCGAAGGGTGAGTTGAAGCTGCCGCTGGAGACCGACCTTGCCGCCGGCTGGCCGTGGTCGTATCAGCTCGAAGGAAACGTCACCGACATCTCGCGCCAGCAGATTGCCGGACGCACGTCGTTCCGGGTCGATCCCGCGCCGTGGTACGTCGGCGTCAAGACGCCGCCGTATTTCGCCGACACCGCGAAAGGCGTTGACACCGCCATCATCGCCGTCGCGCTCGACGGAACTCTCGCCCCGGACGTCAAAGTCAGCATCGACCTGCATCGCATCCAGTGGAACTCCGTCCGCGAATCGACAGGCCACGGTTTCTACAACTGGACCTCGGAACGCAAAGAGCTCGAGGCGGGACATTTCGATGTCACGACCGCCGCCGCGCCGGTCCCGCTGCACATCCCGATCACCGACGGCGGCGAGTACCTCATCATCGCCACGGCCAAGGACGCCGAGGGGCATTCGACGACCACGCGCACGTGGTTTTACGCTGTCGGCGCCGGCTACACCGCGTGGGAACGCTACGACCACAATCGCATCGATCTCGTGCCCGAAAAGAAGACGTGGAAGCCCGGCGAGACCGCGCGGATCATGGTCAAGTCGCCGTGGGAGCACGCCACCGCGCTCCTCACCACCGAGCGCGAAGGCGTGCGCACGTGGAAGACATTCGAGCTGACCTCGACGCAGACCACCGTCAGCGTTCCGATAACGGAAAAAGACATCCCCAACCTCTACATCTCGGTCCTGCTGCTCAAGGGACGCACCAAAGAAGGCGTTGAAGACGAGAGCGATCCCGGCAAGCCTGCGTTCCGTCTCGGCTACACCGCGATCGACGTCGAAGACGCGACCAAGCGGCTGAAGGTCGCGGTCAAAGCGAATCGCGACGAGTACCGCCCCGCGTCGAAGGCGCGCATCGAGGTCGATGTGCACGACGTCACCGGCAAACCGACGCAGTCCGAGGTCACGCTGTGGGCGGTTGATTACGGCGTGCTCTCGCTGACCGGATATTCGACGCCGGACGTTTTGCAATCGATCTATCTCGAGAAAGCGCTGCAGGTCGTCAACGAAGATTCGCGCCAGAAGATCGTCAGCCGCCGCGTGCTGACGCCGAAAGGGGAGACGGCGGGTGGAGGCGGCGGACGCGATTCCGGACCGGGCATGATCCGCAAAGATTTCCGCGTGCTCGCGTTCTGGCTCGGCTCCGTCGTCACTGATGGAAAAGGTCACGCGAAGACCGACGTCACGCTGCCCGAGTCGTTGACCACGTATCGCATCATGGCCGTCGCGGGCGATAAAGTGTCGCGCTTCGGCTGGGCGCAGAACGAGATCCGCATCAACAAGCCGGTGCTGCTGACGCCGACCTGGCCGCGCTTCCTCGCCGTCGGCGACAAAGCCTACTTCGGCGCCGTCGTTCACTCGCAGCTCAAGCAGCCGGGCAAAGCGACGGTCACCATCAAGTCGCTCGACCCCTCGGTCGTCGAATTCGCGCAACCGATGACAGCAACCGTCGACGTCGCCGCGGAAGGCACCGCCGAGGTTCGTTTCAACGCCGACGCGAAAGCGGTCGGCAATGCGCGGATTCAGATGACCGTCTCGCTCAACGGCGAGAAAGACGCGTTCGAAGACACGCTGCCGGTTCGTATCCTCGCGCCGACCGAAACGGTCGCCGCGTATGGCGAAGCGAAGCCGAACGCGCAGGAGACCCTCTCCGTTCCGAAGGACGTCGTCCCCTCGGCCGGCGGACTCCACGTCGAACTTTCATCGACCGCGATGGTCGGCCTCGCGGAAGGCGCGTCGTACCTCATCACCTATCCGTACGGCTGCGCGGAGCAGCGTTCGTCCGCGGCCATGGCGCTCATGCTCGCCGGCGACCTCGGCGAAGCCTTCGCGCTGCCCGGCATCGACGCGAAAAAAGCAAAATCGACGGCGCAGCAGACCATCTACGAGCTCTACAAGTTCCAGTGCGGCGACGGCGGCTTCGCCTTCTGGGCAGGCGAGTGTTACGGCGAAAACCCGTACCTCACCGCCAACGTGCTGCACGTCATGCAGCGCGCCGAGAAGCTTAAGTACGACGTCAGCAAAGACGTCACGAAGCGCGGCTACGACTACCTCGACCTCAAGCTGAAGGAGAAGCGCCCCACGAACGAAGGGTGGTGGCCGTCGTACACCGCGTGGCAGGCCTTCGCCGTCAAGGTGCTCGCCGAGGGCGGCCGCAACGAGGACAGCCATCTCACGCGGCTTTACTCCTACGTCGATCACATGCCGGTGTTCGGCATTTCCTACCTGCTCGATGCCATGGTGGCCAAAGGCGAGAAAGGTCAACGTGTTGACGATCTCGTCCGCCGCATCAACAACGCCATCCTCCCCGAGGGCGGCAGCGCACACGTCGAGGAGCTGGCCGATCCGTACCTTTTCTATTACTGGAACTCCAACATCCGCTCCACCGCGATCGCCCTCGGCACGCTCACGCGCCACGGCGAAAACGAGCAGCTCGTCAAGCAGATGGTGCGTTGGCTCATGCAGGTCCGCCGCGAAGGCCGCTGGGGCAACACGCAGGAAAACGTCTGGGCGATGGAGTCGCTCGTCGATTACTACCGCAAGTACGAGAGCGAAGTGCCCGACTTCACCGGCGTCGTGAAGATCGGCAACGATTCACTCGCGAACGACGCGTTCAAAGGCCGCAGCACTTTGGCGAAGAGCCACGACCTCTCGATGATGCAGTTGCAGAAACACGCCGCGGCCGATGTTCCGGTGACCTTCGATCGCCAGGGCACCGGCACGCTTTTCTACCTGATGCGTCTCCGCTACACGCCCGCCGGCTTGCTGCACGAAGGCCTCGACAAAGGTTTCAACGTCGAGCGGAAGTACGCGCCGAAGACGTTCAAGGCCGGCGATCTGATCAAAGTCACGCTGCGCATTCGGAATACGAAGGAACGGCGCTTCGTCGCCGTCACCGATCCGATTCCCGCCGGCACCGAGCCGGTCGAGTCGTGGTTCGCCACCACCGCCACCGATCTCGCCGAGGCGCAAGCAAAGAACGACAGGAACGGTGACGACTGGATGTCGTGGTGGGAACACGGCGGCTTCGATCACGTCGAGCGCCACGACGATCGCGTCACGCTCTTCGCCACGCGGCTCAGCGAAGGCGTACACGAGTTCACGTACATGATTCGCGCGACAACGGCCGGCACGTTCATCACCGCGCCGATGTCCGCCGAGGAGATGTACGAGCCGGAAGTGTTCGGCCGAACGTCGAGTGAGGTCGTCGAGGTCAAGCCGTGAAACACCGTTTCGTCTTGTCGAAGGCATGGCTCGGCGGCGTCCTCGCCGCCGGTCTGATCGCGCTCGCGCTCTGGATCCGCCTCGGTCCCATTCCTCCGATCACGCCCGATACCACTCCGACGATCGTCGACCGCAACGGCATCGTTCTTTACGAGCCGCTATCGTCCACCGGCACGCGCAACGAGTGGCTGAACGATGTTCCGCCGGCGATCGCGAACGCCACGATCGCCTCCGAGGACCGCCGTTTCGAGCAACACCTCGGCATCGATCCGATCGCGATCGCGCGTGCAGTCGTTCACGACGTCGTGAGGCTGCGCGCGGCCGAGGGGGGCTCGACGATCACGCAGCAGGTCGCGAAGATGCTCCTGGGAAATCCGCCGCGGACGATCGCCGCGAAAGTTCGCGAAGCGATCGTCGCGTTGCGCATCGAGCATCGCTACACGAAGAGCCAGATCCTCGCGCTGTACGTCAACCTCGCGCCGTACGGAGAGCAGACCATCGGCATCGCGCGCGCCAGCCATCGCTACTTCGCCTGCGCGCCGGACGAGCTGACGATCGCGCAGTCGGCCTGGCTGGCGTCGCTGCCGCAACGTCCCTCGACGCCGCGCCGCGCGCTGGCGCGGCAACGCGTCGTGCTCGCGCGCATGAAGACGCTCCGTCTCATCGACGCGAATGAATATCGCGACGCCCGCGCCGAACGGCTCTCGCTCGACCGCGGTCTCCAGCCGACGCTCGCGCCACACTTCGTCGAACGCGTCCGCGCCTCCCTCGGCCAAAATGCTCCGCGCCGTATCGAGACGACGCTCGACGCCAATCTGCAGGCCAGCGTGCGCGGGATCATCGCCGCCGAGCGCGGCGAGCTGCTCCGTCACGGCGCGCACAGCGTCGCCGTCGCGGTTCTCGACAACCGCACCGGCGAATGGCTGGCGTGGGAAGGATCGGGCGATTACTTCGGCACGAGCTTCGGCGGCGCAATCGACGGCGTCACGACGTTGCGCCAGCCGGGATCGACGTTGAAGCCGTTCACGTACGCGCTCGCGTTCGAGCAGGGATTCACGCCGGCGACCGTGCTCGCCGACGTTCCGTCACACTTTCCGACCGCCGAGGAAGGAGTGGCCTACACGCCGCGAAACTACGACGGCGGCTACCGCGGACCGCTGCGCGCGCGCCTGGCGCTGGCGGGATCGGAGAACGTTCCCGCGGTCGCGCTGCTATCGAAAGTCGGATCGCCCGCGCTGCTTCGTTTACTCCGAGGAGCCGGATTTCACGACCTGACCCGCACCGCCGACTACTACGGACTCGGACTCACCCTCGGCGATGCGGAGGTGACGCTCGAGCAGCTCGTAACGGCGTACGCGACGTTCGCGCGGGGAGGAGTTTCCGTTTCGCCGAGCATGATTCGCGCGGCTGCGCCGCTGAGCACAGACAAGAGTGTCTGTGCCACATGCGGCAGCGCCGAAGACAAACATCTCGGTGGCCCATCCGGTTCGTCACTCAGCACAAACAGATCTCGATCTGCCACCGGCAGGTGTGGCACAGACACTCTTGTCTGTGCTCCGGCCGAAGCCGCAGCACCGGCAACTCGCACGGTCTCGCAAAGAACCGCTTTCTGGATTACCGACATCCTCAGCGACCCCAAAGCGCGCGAATTCATCTTCGGACGCGGCGGCAATCTCGAATTTCCCTTCCCGGTCGCGGTGAAAACCGGCACGTCGCAGGCCTACCATGACAACTGGACCATCGGCTACACGCGCGCCGTCACCGTCGGAGTGTGGGTCGGCAACTTCGATCGCACCGCGCTGCGGAACTCCAGCGGCGTCACCGGCGCCGGTCCGATCTTTCACGCGGTCATGCTGGCCGCGATGCGCCGCGCCGGCGGCAACGAGCAAACGACCATCGTCGATCGTCCGGACGATCTCGAAGAGCAGCCGATCTGCGCATTGTCCGGACATCGTCCGTCGACCTCCTGTCCCGCGACCGAAACGGAATGGCTTCCGCGCGATGCAGACGTCGAGTTCTGCGACTGGCATCACGCGAGCGGCGTTTCGTGGCCGTCTGAGTATCGCGAATGGGCGGCGGCGCGCGAACGGCATCCGACGGGAAACGCGCCGCGTGCGAACGTCGCGCGCGAAGCCATCTTCCGCATCACCAGTCCGCCGAACGACGCCACCTACCTCGTCGATCCAACGCTGCATCGCGAATTCCAGGCGCTCCATCTCCGCGCCACGCACGACGCCACCTGGATCGTCGACGGCAAGCCGGCCGCGCGCGAGTGGCCGTTGCGCACCGGGCAGCACACCATCGTCGCGACGAACGCCCGCGGCGAACGCGATCGCGTCTCCATCACCGTGCGGTAGCGGTAGCGCGAGTGGGGGGTGGGGAGTGGGAGAAAACCGACCCACAGTCGGCGGACGCTGTTTCCTCCCCACCCCCCACCCCCCATTCAACATTCCGCTTCTAAAACGCTGCTACGATCCGCCCAATGTCTACTGACCTCCTCGGCATCGGCATCGCCGGCACCTCGCTCTCCGATCTCGAACGCCGCATCCTTCGCGACAACCCGCCGTACGCCGTCGTCATCTTCGGCCGCAACATCGGCGACGAAGACGAGTTCCGCGAGCTGACGGCCGAGATCAAATCGTTCGCGCCCGACGCGCCGCCGTTGCTGATGATCGATGAGGAGGGAGGCCGCGTCGACCGACTTCGCCACCTCATCCCCGGCCTGCCGAGCGTGCAGGCGTTCGCCGAGGGGGCCGAGCCGGCGGAGATGTCGCGCTGGAGCGGACGCGTCATCGGCATGGCGCTTCGCTACTTCGACGTCGAGATCGATCTCGCGCCCGTCGTCGACATCCGCGGCGACGTGCCGCCGAAAGGCCTCGAGCGCCGCACCTTCGGCAGCGATCCCGACGCCGTCGTCGAGCTGGCCGGCGCGTTCATCCGCGGCCTGCACGAAACCGGCACCGCCGCCTGCCTCAAACACTTCCCCGGCATCGGCCTCGGCTCCGGCGATCCGCACTACGGCGCGACTGTGATGAACCTCTCACGCGACGAAATGCTCGCGCGCGATCTCGTCCCGTTCGCGAAGCTCGGCAATGAAGCCGCCGCGATCATGATCGGCCACGGCATCTATCCGCAGATCGACGATCCCGATACGCCGGCCACGCTGAGCCGCCGCCTGACGCGCGAGCTCCTCGACGCGATCGGATTCCAAGGCCTCGCCGTCAGCGACGACATGGAGATGCACGCCGTCTCCGACCTCGGCAGCTACGAGTCGCTCGCCGAGCGTGCCCTCATGGCCGGCAGCGACGTCGTCCTCTTCTGCAGCCACATCGAACGCATCCCCGACCTTCAGAAATCAATGAAGCATTTCGGCGAAAGCAGCACCGCCATCGCAGCACGAGTGGCCGAAGCACACGAAAAAGCGCAAGCGTTCCGCGAGCACATCACGCGGCTGCGCGCCAACGCCATCCCGCCCGCGAAGTCATTCGACGAAGTCATCGACGAAGCGATTCGTTTCGTAGACAAACTCGAAGAAACCCGCCCCCATCGCGAGGTCTTCATCCCCGACTCCGAACGCCGCAAACAGGGACGGACGCCAGGGAAGGGGAGGACCGGGCGGGAGGAGTGGACGTAGCCGGCACGGCCTTTGTCGCCGGAGGCTCGGCCAACATCCTGAGCTGTGCGTGAGATCTCGCCCGATCTGCCGTTGCGCGCGAAGGCGCGCTCGACAATGTAGCCCCGCGCTCAGCGCGGGGAACCCGATTTCGAGCGAGGTCGTGGCCGCGGAGGCGGCCACTGGAAAATGCTCGCGCCGCGCGAGATCTTTGTGGCGGCCGCCTGCGCGGCCGCCGATCCGTTGG
>DATART010000451.1:0-1635 GCA_036264035.1 Thermoanaerobaculia bacterium
TCAACGGCCAGGTCCTCGGCTTCGGCCCGGAAGGGCAGTTCACGATCGATGCGATCAAGAGCGCGCTGGGCGTGAAGTAGGAGCGCGTTGTCGGTTGTCGGTTGTCGGTTATCGGTGTCGGTAGGCGCATCGAACCGACAACCGATAACCGACAACGCGCGAAGCGAATCAGAACCCGATCGAGACCTTCGCCGCGTAGCTCCTGACCTCGGCCTGCGTCACTTCGACGACGAGCTTCGGCACGAGGAGCGAGAGACGCACGCCGGCGGTATAGCGGTTCAAACTGCTCTTGTCGGTCAGCGTGAGTAATGTCGTCGGCGTGTGCAGGCCGACAAGTACGTCGCCGCGCGCGTCAACGCGCATCCGTCCGACCGCGGCGTACGGCGTGATCGGGCCGAAGCCTTTGCTGAGGAACACTTCAGCGCCGTACGTCTTCTCGCGGAGGACATCGATGCCGGAGAGCGTCGAATACGACAGCCGCAGCGCCAGCTCCGGCTTCAACAGTCCGCCGCGAAGCAGCGGCGTATCGAGCGCGCCGCCCCAGGTCTTGATGCCGCTGTTCGAGATCTTCGCGTACGTGCCGGAGATCGTGCCGAAGCCAAATCCTTTCGAGACCACGAGCCGCGGAACGCCGATGTAGCCATGCGACGTGAAGCTGTTGTTCTGCGGCACGGCGGCGCGCCAGTACGCCGCGCCTTCGTCAATCTTCACGACGGTCGCGGCGACGCCGGCGTCGAAGCCGAGGAGGCCGCTCGCGCGGGCGGGCTGCACGGGCGTCGCAAAAATCGCCTGGCCGACCACGCGCGCGAACTGGCTGAAGTTCGCTTGGTTGACGAGCGTCGGATCGAACCTGATGTCCTGACCAAAGACGGGCAACGCCGCGAACGCGATCAGAAGAGCTGCGACATGTACTCGTTGCTCAAAAGGAAACCGGAAGGGGTGAAGGCGACGCGATTTCCCACCCGCCGCAGCCACCCGTCGCTCAAGCCTCGATCCATCCATGCGATTCCCTCCTCGCCGCAAAGTCGTATAACGTCCGCATAGTTTATGCCCTCGGCCTGCCGCAGCCGGAGGAAGATGGTCTCGCGCCGCACTTCGCCCTCGCCGAGGACTTCGGCGAACTCCGGCTCGCGCTGCCCCGCAATGTAGCGGTGAATGTCGCGCGTATTCGCGAAGCGGCGATCGCCGATAAACGAATGCGCGCCGATGCCGAAGCCGAGGTACTCCTCGCGCCGCCAGTAGCGAAGATTGTGGCGGCACTCCTCCCCCGGCCGCGCGAAGTTGCTGATCTCGTACTGCGCGAAATCGGCATCCGCCAAACGCGCGATGGCCATCGTGTAGAGATTGGCGACGACTTCGTCGTCGGGCAGCGTCACACGTTCGTCTTCGACCTGTCGCGCCAGCGCCGTCCCTTCTTCGAGATCGAGCATGTAGAGCGAGACGTGACCGGCCCCGGTGTCGATGGCGGTCTCCAGGGTCTCTTCGAAACTCTGCGCGGTCTGCCGCGGCAATCCGAGGATCAGGTCGAGGCTCGTGCGCACTCCGGAAGCCGCCGCGATGCGAACCGCTTCGAGCGCCTGCGCTCGGCCATGCACGCGGCCGAGCGGGCGCAGTTCGCCGTCATGAAACGACTGG
>DATART010000454.1:0-10805 GCA_036264035.1 Thermoanaerobaculia bacterium
CTTTCCGATCGACGTCGATCCCGGAATCCTCGCCTCCAGCAGCCGCGAACTGCTCAATGAATATGCGGACCTTTCCATCACCGCCATCTGCGGCGACTTCCGCGACCCCGCCGCGTTGTTGCGCCGCTATCTGCCGCCGTCCGACGCGCGCACGATCGTCCTCTTCCTCGGCTCCAGCATCGGCAACCTCGACCCTTTCGCCGCCGGAGCGATGCTCGCGAACCTCCGCACCGCCCTCGCGCCCGGCGACGCTCTCTTCCTCGGCGCGGACCTTGGCAAATCGCCCTCGATCCTCGAACCGGCGTACGACGATCCACTCGGCGTCACCGCGGCGTTCAACCGCAACCTGCTCGCCCGCATCAACCGCGAGCTCGGCGGCACATTCGACCTGGAAACGTTCGCTCACCGCGCCTTCTACAACGAAGCCGAGGGCCGCATCGAGATGCACCTCGTCAGCAAAATCGCGCAGCGCGTACTCATCGACGGATACGAAGTCGCGTTCGAGGAAGGCGAATCGATTCACACGGAGAATTCGCACAAGTACGACGACGCGAGCATCGCCGCCCTCGCCGCCGCCGGCAACTTCCGAATCGAATGCCGATGGAGCGACAGCAACGGCTACTTCGCGGATCTGCTCCTCGTGGCGGAGTAGGTTCCCTGTCATTCTGAGCCGCCGGAGCGGGGCGTCGCGAAGCGACGACGGCGAAGGACGGCGAAGAATCCCCGGCTGCTAACCCGGTCGGGAGGGGGTAAGGTCAAAGACCGGGTTATCAGGCGGGGATTCTTCGCCGTCCTCCGCGCTTCGGCTTCACCTCCGCCGCTCCGGCGGCTCTGAATGACAGGACAGAATGCATCCGCGGCACGCGCTGTTCTTACTCGCGCCTCACGTGGTTTCTGAGTATCATTCCGCGTCCTGTGCCGAGGTAGCTCAGTTGGTTAGAGCACCAGATTGTGGATCTGGGGGTCGCCGGTTCGATCCCGGCCCTCGGTACCATGGACCCCCGCCCGAATGACCGACACCGTTGAACCTCGTGTCTCCCGCGGTCTGCGCGACCTGCTGCCCGACCAGATGCTGGCGCGGCAGTCGATGATCGATACGATCCGCCGCGTCTACGAACTGTACGGATTCGTTCCGCTCAGCACGCCCGCCATCGAATTTCTCGACGTCCTCTCCGGCAGTGCGGGACAGGAAGCGCAGTCGTCGATTTTCCGCGTCACCAATCCCGAGAATGAAGCGCTCGGACTGCGCTTCGATCTCACCGTGCCGCTGGCACGCGTCATCGCGCAGTACAAAGAGTTGCCACGGCCGTTTCGGCGGTATCAAGTCTCTCCTGTCTGGCGTGCGGACAAGCCGGACAAAGGCCGCTTCCGCGAGTTCACGCAGTTCGATCTCGATTCGGTCGGCACTGAATCGGAGGTCGCGGACACCGAAGTCATCGCCGGCATGTGCGACACGTTGTCGGCGCTGAACGTCGGACGTTACATCGTCCGCTTCTCCAGCCGGGCGATTCTGAATCTGCTGCTCGATTTCGCCGGCATCAGCGCGGAGCAAGGGGTTGACGTTTTCCGCGTCCTCGACAAGCTCGACAAAGTCGGACTCGACAAGGTCTCACGCGAGCTGATGAACGGATACAAGGACGAATCGGGCGACACGATCCGCGGCGTCGGATTGAGCGCCGATCAGGTCGATCGCATCAAACGCTTTCTCGACATCAAATCCGACTCGCGGCGCGACGTCATCAGGAGCGTGCGCGAACTCTTCGGAGGTCTCGATCACGCCGCCGCGCAGATCGATGTCGTCGAGAAAATCTCGAATCATCTCTACGCCCTCGGCTACGGCGACGATCGCGTCTCGCTCGATCTTTCCATCGCCCGCGGACTCGCTTACTACACAGGTCCGGTGTTCGAAGCGATCCTGCTCGACGCGCCGCAGTTTGGCTCGGTCTTCGGCGGCGGCCGCTACGACGATCTAGTGATGCGCTTCCTCGGCGAGCGGATTCCGGCTGTCGGCGCCTCCATCGGCGTCGATCGCCTGCTGGCCGCCCTCGCGCACCTCGGCCGCGTCGATACGCGCAAAGCGACCGCGCGCGTCCTCGTCACGAACATGGATCGCGCGCTGACCGACGACTACCTGCAACTGACGTGGGAGCTCCGCCGCGCGAATATCCCGACGGAGTTCTACATCGGGACCGCGAAACGACTCGGCAAGCAGCTCGAGTACGCCGACCAGTACGACATCCCGCTGGCCATCCTCTGCGGCTCGAACGAAAAAGCGCAGGGCGTAGTGACGGTCAAAAACATGGCCGCGGGACGGGCGAAGGCTTCGCTCCTCGATGACCGCAGCAAATGGCTGGCCGAACGTCCTGGACAAACGACGATCCCTCGGGGAAAACTGGTCGAAGGGATTCGTGATCTGCTTGCAGAGATCGAGACACTGCCTGAAGGGTAAAAGACCGTGACGAGACGAAACGCCACTCGCTCGACCACGGCCGGGCGCGGAGGCGCGCTCGACAATGCAGCCCCGCGCTTAGCGCGGGGTAAACGAGCGTGCGGGAAGTTGGTGGCCGCGGAGGCGGCCACTACAAAATGCTCGCGCGGCGCGAGATCGTGTAGCGGCCGCCTCCGCGGCCGCATATTCGCCGTCGCGTCCGAACCCCGCGCTGAGCGCGGGGCTGGATTGTCACCCGCGCCTCCGCGCGACACGAGAGGCATCGCCAGCGCACCATGACCGATACCATCCACCTCGACGGCTACTCGCTCACGATCGAGCAACTCGTACGCTCGGCCGCGCGCGGAGGCGCGCTTGACAATGCAGCCCCGCGCTTGGCGCGGGGTAAACGAGCGTGCGGGAAGTTGGTGGCCGCGGAGGCGGCCACTACAAAATGCTCGCGCGACGATCTGCGCCAGCGATAAGACCACCGCACCATGACCGACACGATCCTCCTCGACGGCTACTCGCTCACGATCGAGCAACTCGTGCGTATTGCGCGAGAAGGCGCGCGGGTCCAGATCGATCCGTCGACGAACGAACGCGTCGCCGCGAGCGAACAGCTCATCGCGCACGTCGTCGAGAACTATCGGCGCGCCTGGGAAGCGGGCGAGCCCGCGGCCACCGAGTACGGCGTCACGACCGGCTTCGGCGAGTTCAAAGACAAGCCGATCGCGCCCGCCGATCTCGAGCAGCTTCAGCGCAACCTGCTGCTCTCGCATTCTGTCGGCGTTGGCGAGAACTGCGATCCCGACGATCTCTCCAACTACTTCCCCGCCGACGTCGTGCGCGCCGTCCTTGCCACGCGCCTCAATTCATTTCTGCAGGGACACTCCGGCGTTCGCCGCAAGCTGATCGAAGTTCTTCAGACCATGCTCAACAAAGGCGTCATCCCGCTGGTGCCGCTGCGCGGATCGGTCGGTGCCAGCGGCGATCTCTGTCCGCTCTCCCACACCTTCGCCACGCTCCTCGGCGCGGGACGTTTCTACGTCGCCGGCACAAAGGAGCTCCGCGATGCGTCGGAGCTTTCGGCCATCCTCGGCTTCAACGAAGACGACCTCAAGCCGACCTTCAAAGAAGGACTGGCCCTCGTCAACGGCGTCAACTTCTCCGCCTCCATGCTCGCCTTCGGCGTCGCCGATGCCGAGCGCCTGGCCGATCTCGCCGACTCCGCTGCGGCGATGACGCTCGAAGCGATGTGCGGTTGCACGCGCGCACTGGATGAAAAGGTTCACACCGCGCGCGGTCATGCCGGACAGATCGCCAGCGCCGCGCGGATGCGCGCGCTGATCAGCGGCAGCAAACTCGTCGAGCGCGCCGGCGCCGTGCAGGATCCGTATTCGCTTCGTTGCGCGCCGCAGGTCCATGGCGCTTCGCGCGCTGCGATCCGCTACGCGCGCGACGTCGCGGAGCGCGAGATCAACGCCGCGACGGACAATCCGTTGTTCTTCGACGGCGAGCCGTTTGACATCCGCTTCCGCGACAACTGGCCGGAGGGCTACCGCGGCGATCAGCGCCTCGCCTACTCCGCCGGCAATTTCCACGGACAACCGATCGCCCTCGCCGCCGATTTTCTCAGCATCGCACTGGCCGAGCTGGCCAACATTTCCGAACGCCGCACGCAGATGCTGCTCGACAGCGATCACAATCGCGGACTGCCTCCGAACCTCACCACGCGTCCCGGCGTGAACTCGGGATTGATGATCACGCAGTACACCGCCGCCTCGCTCGTCTCCGAGAACAAAGTGCTCGCGCATCCCGCGTCCGTCGACTCCATCCCCACCGGTGCGAATGCCGAGGATCATGTGTCGATGTCGACGCACGCCGCGCGGAAGATGGGCACGATCCTCGGCAACGTGCAAAGCGTCATCGCCATCGAACTGATCGTCGCCGCGCAAGCCGTCGAATGGCGCGTGGCGATGATGCGCGGCGTCCCCGAGGCGCACACGTTGGATGCCGCCGAATCGCAGGCGCTCGCGTTTGAGCAAGCGGTCAACGGTCGCGCCTCCGAGATCGCGCAATTCCTCGGCACCGGTACCGCGGAGCTGTACCTCCTCATCCGCGAACTGGTCGATCCACTCTTTGCGGACCGGCCGCTCAACGAAGCGATCCGCCGCGTGCGGCTCGGCATGTGCCAATAGCCATGCGCGACCTCGACCTCGGCGACGGCATCGTCGCTCCCGCGAACCTGCTCCGCGCCGCCACCTCGCGCGCCGGCGGCCCGGGCGGGCAGAACGTGAACAAGGTCGAGACGCGCGTCACGATCGAAGTCGACGTCGACGCGCTCCCGTTGCCCGACGACCGCAAAGCGCGCATCCGCGAACGCCTGGCCGGACGCATCAACAAAGCCGGCGTGCTGCGCGTGACGTCGCAAGCGGAACGAAGCCAGCTCGCCAATCGCGATCGTGCCTTAGCGCGGATGGAGGAGTTGCTATCCGACGCGATCGCCGAGCAGGCATCCCGCAAGCCGACGCGGATCTCACGCGCGCAGAAGCAGCGGCGATTGGAAGAGAAGAAGCGCCGCGCCCAGACGAAAAAGCTGCGGACAACGTTCGATTGACGGAAGCGTTGCGCGCGAAGGCGCGCTTCACAATCCTAGCCCCGCGCTCTGCGCGGGGTTGCGCGCGCCGCACGTTCGTGGCCGCGGAGGCGGCCACCACAAAGTGGCGAGGCTGCGTAAATTTTGTAGCGGCCGCCTCCGCGGCCGCACATCCGTGGTGTACACGCGTACCCCGCGCAAAGCGCGGGGCTAAGATTGTTGGGCGCGCCTTCGCGCGCATCGGTGCGCGTGCTGCGTTACAAATCCACCATCAACCAATCCACCGATCACTTCTTCGCCGGTGCCTCCCCTTTCACACCCGCCCATGCTGCTAGCGCTGCATCGGCGGCGGGTTTGAGCGCCGCCCAACTTGCGCGCGCATCGGCGGTTGGGGCCGCGTCGGCGCTGTCGATCGCGCCGGCGAGTTTCGCGAGCGCCTGACCGATGAAGCGGAGTGACGATTCCGGCGGCGGCGGGGCGGTGAATTCGTCGCCGGCGATCGTTCCCGACACCGTCGTGGCGCGGCTCTTCTGCGCCTCGGTGATGTCGGTGCGTTTGACGAATGCCGCGGCTTCGCCGAGGGCGGCGGAAACGGCTGCGCGCGTCTGTTCGACCTCACGCGCGAGCGCGAACTGCTCCGCGTACGCCGTCGCGGGCAGGTTGACGCGCGGATCCGGAACGACAGTCAGCGGCTGCGTCAACTTCTGTCCGTTCACGGTCAACACCACTTTGTAATTGCCCGGCGGCGCCCAGATGCCGTCCGCGAACGGACCGCTGCCGCCACCGCCGCGGCGTCCGCCGACGCCGGCGGGCGCGGGGTAGTGGAGCGTCCAGATGAAGCGGTGCATGCCGGGCGTCGCGGCGACAGTCGACGGCGTCGTGAACCATTCCGGCGCGGTACCGATTTTCTTGATGTCCATCGCCGGCGGCACGTCCGCACTGCTGTAGCGGCGCACGAGCGCATCGTTCGCGTCGAGAATCTCGATCGTCACCGGTTGCGTTGAAGCGCTCCGGATCACGTAATCGATGTACGCGCCGAACGGCGGATTCGCGGCCATCGGCTCGTCCTTCGGCATCGGCGAGCCGGTGAAGCCCGCGGGACGTTCGCGAACGGCGACGGCCGGTTTGAAAAGGAAATCGCCTGCCGGCACGTCCTGCCGCAGAGGAGTCACGTTGTCGATCGCCCAGAACGCGCGGCCGTGCGTGGCGATGACTACGTCGTCGCCGTGGATGTCGATGTCGCGCACCGAGGTTGTGGGGAGATTGAGCTGGAGCGTCTGCCAGTGATCGCCGTCGTCGAACGACACGTACACGCCGCGCTCCGTGCCGGCATAGAGCATGCCGCGGCGAATGGGATCTTCGCGGACGACGTTCACCGTTTCGGTGATGCCGTTCGACGCGAGTTGCCACGACTTGCCGCCGTCGTGCGTGCGGTAGATGTACGCCTTCGTGTCTTCGATGCGATGGCGATCGACGGCGACGTACGCGGTCTCGCCGTCGAAATGCGAGGCGTCGATGATGCCGACTTTCGACCACGCGGTGAGCGTGGGCGGCGTCACGTTCTGCCAATGCGCGCCTTCGTCGTGCGTGCGCCAGATCTGGCCGTCGTCGGTGCCCGCCCAGATGTCGTGATCGATCATCCGCGACGGCGCGATCGCGTAGATCACGCCCTGCCGCGGTCCCGGCTGCGCTTTGTCCGCGGCCGTGATCGGATCGAGATTCGAGGGGACGGGTGGATTCTCCCGCGTCAGGTCGGGACTGATCACCGTCCAATGCTTCCCGCCGTCGTCGGTGCGGAACATCCGCTGGTTGGCAAAGTACAGAACGCGTGGATCGCGCGGCGAAAACAGCAGCGGCAGCGTCCAGGTGCGGCGGTCGTTGCCCGGATACGCGACCGTCGGATCGATCGACTGCGTCTGTTGCGTGCGCGTGTCGAGCCGATCGACGCGGCCGCCATAGATAACGTCCGGATCGTTCGGATCGGGCGCGAGATTGTCGCTCTCGCCGCCTGCTGTCGTCTCGCGAAACTCCATCAGCGTGATGCCGTCGATCGTGCCGGTGCGGCTCGGAATGCGCGCCGCGCCGGAGTCCTGCTGCGCGCCGTAAACCCAGTACGGAAAACGGTTGTCGGTGATGACGTGGTAGAACTGCCCGGTCGGCTGATTGAACCAACTGGACCACGTGCGCCCGCCGTTGAGCGAAATCACGGTGCCCTGATCGACGCCGAGAATGCGGCGCTCGGGATGATCGGGATCGATCCAGAGCTGGTGATAGTCGTCGCCGCCCGGCGCGCCTTTGACCGGCGCGAAGTTCTTGCCGCCGTCGGTGGAGCGATAGACGTTGACGTTGATCGAGTAAACGGTATCGGCATCCTTCGGCTCGACGACCACCTCGCCGAAGTACCAGCCGCGCGACCAGACACGCGCGTCGCCGCTGCTGCGCGTCCAATTCGCGCCGCCATCGTCACTGCGATATATGCCGCCGTCGCCGACGGCGTCGACGACCGCGTAAACGCGCTGCGGCTGCGACGGCGCCACGGCCACGCCGATGCGTCCCGGCTTCGCGGGAAAACCGTGCCCGGTGATCTCCGTCCAGTGATCGCCGCCGTCGGTCGATTTGAAAAGACCGCTGCCCGGTCCGTTCGATGGCGGATAGACGCTCCACGGCGTGCGGCGCGTCTGCCAGAGCGACGCGTACAGAATGTTCGGATTGCCCGGCTCGAAGGTGATGTCGATCGCTCCGGTATCGTTGTCGTTGTTGCGCGAGAGAATGCGCTCCCAAGACGTCCCGCCGTTCTTCGAACGGAACACACCGCGCTCCGCACTCGGACCGTACGGATGTCCGAGGGCCGCGACGTAAACAATGTCCGCATTAGTGGGATGGATGACGATGCGTCCGATCTGCTGCGAGTCCGCCACTCCGATGTGCGACCACGTCTTGCCGCCGTCGGACGACTTGTATATCCCGTTGCCCTGCGCGATGTCGGCGCGCATGTCGGCCTCGCCGCTGCCGACGTAGATCACGCGCGGGTTCGACGGCGCCACCGCGATCGCGCCGATGGAACCGATCGGCTGATCGTCGAAGATCGGCGTCCAGGTGCGGCCGGCGTCTTTCGTTTCCCACACGCCGCCGTTGACGCTGCCGAAGTAGAAGTGCTCCGCCTCGCCGGGAACGCCGGTCACCGCCAGCACACGTCCCGCGCGGAACGGCCCGAGGAGCCGCCAGTGGAGATCGGGGACATCGACCGCGGCGAAGGCGCTGGTGCAGGTGAGAAGAACAAGGACGCGCAAAATTCGCATGGGCGCGAATGATAGTGGTTTCACGCGGAGACGCGGAGCCGCGGCGAACATCTCGGTAAACTCCGCCTCTCCGCGAACTCCGCGTGAAAGCTTTTTCCGCTATAACGTCGCGCATGAAACTGCGCTACGCGTTCGCCGCCGTCCTTCTCCTCATGCCGGTCATCGCATTCGCCGACGACAACCCATTCTTCGAGAAGAGTCCGCTCCCCTTCGAGGCGCCGCCGTTCGATCGCATCAAGGACAGCGATTACCAGCCCGCCATCGAAGAGGGCATGAAGCGCGAGCTGGCGGAGATTCAGGCCATCGCCAACAATCCCGACGCGCCGACGTTCGCGAACACGATCGAGCCGATGGAGAAATCGGGCGCGCTGCTGCGGCGCGTGCAGCGCGTGTTCGGCGGAATGACGCAGTCGAATACGAATCCGACGCTGCAGAAGATTCAGTCCGCAGTCGCGCCGAAGCAGGCCGCGCATCGCGACGCCATCAACCTCGATCCGAAACTCTTCGCGCGCATCAAGGCGATCTACGACAGCCGCAACACATCGGGTCTCAACGCCGAGCAGAAGTTCCTCGCCGAGCGCTACTACAAGAACTTCGTCCGCTCCGGCGCGCAGCTCAATGAAGCCGACAAGACCGCGTTGCGGGCGCTGAACCAGGAACAGGCGAAGCTCACCACGCAATACCGCGACCGCGTCCTGGCCGACACGAACGCCTCGGCCATCGTCATCGACGACAAGTCTCTCCTCGACGGCCTGCCGGAATCCGACATCGCCGCCGCCGCCGAACGCGCGAAAGCGCGCGGTATGGAAGGGAAGTGGCTGCTCACGCTGCAGAACACGACGCAACAGCCGCCGCAGACCTATCTGAAGAATCGCGACCTCCGCAAGCGGCTCTTCGAGGCGTCAATCGCGCGCGGCAATCACGGCGGCGATAACGATACGAAGGCGATCATCACCCGCCTCGCGCAGCTTCGCGCCCAGCGCGCCAAGCTCCTCGGCTTTCCGACCTACGCCGACTACAACCTCGCGGACGAGATGTCGAAGACGCCCGCAAACGCGATCAAGCTGATGACCGACATGGTCCCCGCCGCCACCGCGAAAGCGCGCGCCGAGGCGGCCATGATGCAGAAACTGATCGATGCGCAGCACGGCGGATTCACGCTGCAGCCGTACGACTGGCAGTTCTACGCCGAGCAGGTGCGCAAGAACGAATTCGATCTCGATGAGGGGCAAGTCCGTCCGTACTTCGAGATCGACAACGTCCTGCAGAACGGCGTCTTCTACGCGGCCACGAAACTCTACGGCATCACGTTCAAGGAGCGTCACGACATCCCGGTCTATCAGCCGGACGTGCGCGTGTTCGACGTGTTCGATTCCGATGGCAAGCCGCTGGCGCTTTTCTATTTCGACCCGTTCTCGCGTCCGAACAAAGCCGGCGGCGCCTGGACCAGCAGCTTCGTCGGCCAGAGCAAACTCCTCGGCACGAAGCCGGTGGTCACGAACACGGAGAACTTCACCAAACCCGCCGCCGGCCAGCCCGCGCTGCTGACGTTCACCGACGTCACGACGATGTTTCACGAATTCGGCCACGCACTGCACGGGATGTTTTCGAACGTGACCTACCCGTCGTTCGGCGGCTCAGCCGTGCCGCGCGATTTCGTCGAGTTCCCGTCGCAGTTCAATGAGCACTGGGCCATGGAGCCGGCCGTCTTCGCGAATTACGCGAAGGATTACAAGAGCGGCGCGCCGATGCCGAAGGAGCTGGTGGCGAAGCTGAAGAAGTCCGGCACGTTCAATCAGGGCTTCGCGACGACCGAATACCTCGGCGCTGCGCTGCTGGACATGGCCTGGCACACCGTCGCCGCCGACGCACCGCAGCAGGACGTGAACGCGTTCGAGACGGAGTCACTCAAGCGCTACAACGTCGCCCTCGACGAGGTCCCGCCGCGCTACAAGTCGACCTACTTTTCGCACATCTGGGGCGGCGGCTACGCGGCCGGCTACTACGCGTACCTCTGGAGCGAGGTGCTCGATGACGATGCCTACTACTGGTTCAAGGAAAACGGCGGCATGACGCGCGCGAACGGCGACAGGTTCCGCAAGATGATTTTGTCCCGCGGCGGAACGGAAGATCCCGCCGCGATGTACCGCGCCTTCCGCGGACGCGATCCGAAGGTTGAGCCGCTGCTGGAGGAGCGAGGGCTTACGGGGAAGTAGCGGATCATTTCCCAGGCACAGACAGGAGTGTCCGTGCCACATCGCTCCTGCCGGTGTGGCACAGACCAGACGTGTCCAAATTAGCCGGCGTCGCGCAGTGTGGATTGCTGCAGGGCCGCCGGGAAGCGGCACGAAGCCACCGGAGGTGGCTCGTACGGTAGCCGGTGGTCCGAGCGAAGCGAGCGACCACCGGAAACATCGGAGCGGAGACATTTCTCGACCCCGGCCGGGGTCGCGTATCAAATACCAACCGGCGTGAATTC
>DATART010000470.1:0-2123 GCA_036264035.1 Thermoanaerobaculia bacterium
CGACTGAATCAGGCCGTCGATCCGCCGCGCCAGCTCCTCGCGCGTGGCGATGAAGCGCTGCAGCGTGTCGCCGCTGCCGAACGTCGGATCTTCGATCGGCCAGTGCTCGAGGCGCTTCGCGTTCGGCCAGAGCGGGCAGTCCTGCGCGGCGGAGTCGCAGACGGTGACGACTACGTGGAACCGCTGATCGAGAAACTCGTCCGCTGATTTCGACTGCGCATCGCGAATGTCGATCCCAATCTCCGCGAGGGCGCCGATGGCGAGGGGATGGACCCATCCCGCGGGACGCGATCCGGCCGAAACGACATCCACCGCATCCCCATGAAACGCCCGCATCAGTCCCTCGGCCATCTGACTCCGCGCGGCGTTTCCCGTGCAGAGGAAGAGGATGCGTTTCTTGTCCACCGCCGAATCAAACCACAACTCAGATCATTCGCGCCGAATCCGGTACGATCACGCGCAGCGAGCGCGGGACGATGCCGATCGTCAGCGACGACGGCAACGTTACCGGCTCGCCGTCGAGATGCGCCGCGCCCGGAGCAGTACGCCGGATGACGATGTTGCGTCCGCGCAGCGTCACCACGCCGCGCGCGCGGTGCAGGCTCCCGGCGAAGAGCTGCGCGGCAATCAGCGGCAGCCGGAAGAACGGCACCTGCTCGATCAGAGTCACCTCGAGGATGCCGTCCTGCATCGATGCCAGAGGTGCGATGCGCGCGTTGTTGCCGTACTGGCTGGCGTTGGCGACGGCGACGACGTACGCGCGATGCCGCGTCATCGATCCATCCACCGTCACCTCATACTCCTCGGCTGCATACCTCGCGAATCCGCGCAGCCCCACGCGCAGGTACGTGGCCAGTCCGCGCGTGCCGGCAGCGGCGAAGGCGTCCGCGATCCAGGCGTCGAAACCGATGCCCATCATGTTGATGAACGGCGTGCCGTTGACCGTGCCGGTATCGATGATCTCGACGCGCAATCCGCAACACGCCCGGATCGCCTTCCGGAAATTCATCGGCAAACCGAGATGACGCGCGAAGCCGTTGCCCGATCCGGTCGGGACGACGCCGAGCGCGATCTTAGTGCCGATGAGGCGCTTCGCGACCTCGTGAACGGTGCCATCGCCGCCGACCGCGAAGACGGCTTTCACGCCACGCGACATCGCGTCGCGGATGACGTCATCGAGATCGTCGATCGATCCGCAGGTGGCGATCTCGTGATCCCAATCGCATGTCTTCGCGATGAGCGCCGCGGCGTCGCGCCTGCGATTCGATCCCGAGCGCGCGTTGACGAGGAAGAGAGTCTTCACGGCGTCGACTTCATGATTTCGATGATGACCGGTTTCAGTCCGTTGATGATGAACTGGATGCCGATGGCGCCGAGGAGGAGCGACATGATCTTGGTGAAGACGGCGCGGCCGCGGTCTCCGATGATGCGCGAGAGCGGAAGCGCGGACAGCAGCACGAGCCAGGAGATGGCGCCGACCGCGACGATGGCCACGATGACCGCAACGCGCTGTTCGATCTCGGGATAGAGGTTGACCAGGACCATGACCGAGGTGATGGCGCCGGGGCCGGAGAGCATCGGCACGGCGATCGGAACGATGGCGATCGACGACGGATCGATGTCAGCCTTCTCGACGTCGCTGTCCTCGATGCGCTTCTCGCCGCCGATGTTGAACGCGCGCCGGTCGTCGGCGATCAGGCTGCGCAGCGCATTCGTCAGGAAAAGGATGCCGCCCATGATCTGAAAGGCCGGCACGGTGATGCCGAAGAAGTTGAAGACGTAGTTGCCGGCCAGGAAGAAGACGGTGAGGACAGCGATGCACGAGATGCCGGCGACAAATGCGACGCTCGCCCGAGTCTTTCGCGATGCGCCATCCGTCAGCGCAATGAACGACGGCGCGACGGCCAGAGGATTGACCATCGTCGCGAGCGCGACGAAGGAAAGGAGCGCGACTTTGTACAGCGGCATACGTGATTATTGCGCGGGTTCGCTGTGGAGCATGCCTCTGCCGCGAAGCGGCGCGAAGACGCCGGTAGGCGTCACGGATGGTAGCCGGTGGTCCAAGCGAAGCGAGCGACCACCGGAATCGCATTCGAAACGGTCACCGACCCCGGTAGGGGTCG
>DATART010000480.1:0-4361 GCA_036264035.1 Thermoanaerobaculia bacterium
CGCGATCCTTTTCTTCGCCCTTCCACTCGCTGCGCAACAGACAGCCATCACCAACGTGCGTCTCTTTGACGGGACGAAGGTCATCCCGCACGCGACGGTCGTCATCGACGGAACGCGCATCGTTGCCGCGGGCGCGAACGTGGCGGCGCCGAAGGGCGCGAAGGTCATCGACGGAACGGGCAAGATGCTCCTCCCGGGATTGATCGACTCGCACACGCATGTCTTTCCCGGCAGCCTGGAGCGCGCGCTGCTCTTTGGCGTCACGACGGAGCTGGACATGTTCACGTCACTGCGCACGCTCGATCCGTTGCGTGCAGAGCAGGCGAAGGGGCCGGTAACCAATCGCGCCGACATCTACTCCGCGGGGACGCTGGTCACCGTCGCGGGTGGGCATGGCAGCGAGTATTTTCCGATTCCGACGTTCAAGAGTGGCGACGATCCGCAGGCGTTCGTCGATGCGCGCATCGCGGAAGGTTCGGACTACATCAAGCTGATCGTCGAGACGGGGGAAGCGTACGGTATGAAACTGCCGACGCTTTCGAAGAGCGATCTGACCGCGCTCATCGCCGCGGCGCACAAGCGCGGCAAGATGGCGGTGGTGCACATCTCCACGCTCGCCGCCGCGCGCGATGCCATCGAGGCCGGCGCCGATGCGCTCGTGCACATCTTCGCGGACAAGATGCCCGACGCCGGTTTCGGCGCGTTCGTCGCTGCGCATCACGCCTTCGTCGTTCCTACGCTGACCGTGAATGAGAGCACCACCGGCATCGGGAGCGGAACATCGCTGACCACGGACGCTCATCTCGCGACGTATCTGAATGCGGACGAGATGACGAACCTCAAGACGTCGTTCCCGAAGGCGAAGGGACTCAGCCTCGACAACGCCTTTGCGGCTGTGCGCCAATTGAAAATCGCCGGCGTTCCGATCCTGGCGGGCACCGACGCGCCGAATCCGGGCACGGCGCACGGCGCGAGCATGCATCGCGAGATGGAACTGCTGGTGAAATCGGGACTGACGCCGATCGAAGCGTTGACCGCGGCCACGTCGACGCCGGCAAAACAATTCAAACTCAACGATCGCGGCCGGATCGCCGTGGGACTTCGTGCCGATCTGCTGCTCGTCGACGGTGATCCGACGACCGACATCCTCGCCACGCGCAACATCGCCGGCGTCTGGAAAAACGGCGCGATGCTCGACCGTCAGCCGGAGCCGAAGCACGCCGCGGCTGCTGCTCCGGCGGCTGTCGTTCCGACGATCGGCGACGGCATGATCAGCAACTTCGACTCCGGCCAGACCAAGCCCGCCTTCGGCTTCGGATGGGACGTCTCGACCGATTCCATCGCCGGAGGAAAATCGACGGCGACGATGGACGTCATCGATGGCGGCGCGAACGGAACGCCGAAATCGCTGCACATCCACGCCGATACGAAGCCCGGCTTCATGTTTCCGTGGGCCGGCGCAATGCTCATGCTCGGTGCGACACCGATGCAACCGGTCGATCTCTCGTCGAAGAGCGGACTGGCGTTCTATGCCAAAGGCGACACGGACATCCGGGTCATGCTCTTCACCGCCAGCACCGGCCGCATCCCGCGTCAAACGACCGTCCACGCAGGAGCCGACTGGACGGCGATCTCATTGCCGTGGGTCGCCTTCAACACCGACGGCAAGGACGTGCAGATGCTCGTATTCTGCGGTCCCGACAAAGGCGTGGTCGATTTCGCGATCGATGAGGTGCGGCTGAAGTGAGAGGCGTTGAACCACGGAGGCACAGAGATCACAGAGATTCCCCGTGTCCTCTGGGTCTCTGTGGTGAAACACTAGACTATGACTATGACCCCCGAGCGCGACTGGGCCGGCTGGACGAAGTACATCTGGCTGATCTACATCATCCCGTTCGCCGGATATCCGGTACTGGCGAATGCGAGCATTGGACGCATCGCGCTCACATGGCTGGCGACCGCCGTTTTCACCGTCATCTACCTGGCGGGTTATCACATTCGCGGACCGCGGCTGCTCTGGATCATCGCGGCCATCACCCTGCTCGGCGTGGCCTTCATGCCGATCAACTATGGGGCCGGCGCGTTTTTCATCTTCGCGGCCTCGTTCGCGGGGAACACGGGCGGTGTTCGCAAGGCGTTCTCGATTATCGGCGTCGTCCTGATCGTGCTGCTCGTCGATGTACTGATCATCGGATTGAGTCCGCTGATCTGGTGGTGGGCGGCGTTTTTCACCGTGGTCATCGGCGCGGTGAACGCGCACTTTGCGCAGGTTGGACGCGCCAACAAACGGTTGGCGATGGCGCAGGAAGAGATCGAGCACCTCGCGAAAGTCGCCGAGCGCGAACGGATCGCTCGCGATCTCCACGACGTCCTCGGCCACACGCTTTCGCTCATCATCCTGAAGTCGGAGCTGGCCTCGAAATTGGCGGACCGCGACCCCAAACGCGCCCGCGACGAGATCCGCGACGTCGAGCGGATTTCGCGCGAGGCGTTGTCCGAGGTGCGCCAGGCCGTCCGTGGATACCGGGCGGGATTGCAGCATGAGCTCGACGGCGCGACGGCCATGCTGCGCGCGGCATCGATCGAGTTGACGACGCAGTTCGAGCCGGTGCCGCTCGCCGCCGGACAGGAAGCGATCCTGGCGCTGGCGCTGCGTGAAGCCGTCACGAACGTCGTCCGCCATTCGGCAGCGTCGCACTGCACGATCGCCCTACGGCGCGCCGGCGACGACATCCGCCTGATCGTTTCCGACGATGGACGCGGCGGCGGGCGCGAAGACGGCGCCGGCATCAGCGGCATGCGCGAGCGCATCGCCGCGCTCGGCGGCTCCGTCTCTCGCGACGGCGCATCCGGCACGACACTCACCGTGACTCTCCCGCTCGCGAGCGGACTGCAGTCGGTCAGCGCGATCGAGCGCTCGGCATGATTCGCGTCGTCATCGCCGAGGATCAGGCCATGGTCCTCGGCGCGCTGTCCGCTCTGCTCGAAATCGAATCGGATATCGAGGTCGTGGCCCGCGCACGCAGCGGTGATGAGGCGCTCGATCTCGTTCGCACGCATCGTCCGGATGTTTTGCTGACGGACATCGAGATGCCGTCGAAGACCGGCCTCGAAGTCGCCCGATTTGTGCGCGATGAGCACCTGCCGACGCGCGTGGTGATCCTGACCACGTTCGCGCGCGGCGGATACCTTCGCCGGGCGCTCGAAGCGGGCGCGTCGGGATACCTGCTGAAGGATTCGCCGGCCGAACAGCTCGCGAACGCCATCCGCCGCGTGCACGCGGGCGGCCGCGCGGTCGATCCGGAACTGGCGGCCGAGGCTTGGAGCGAACCCGATCCGCTGACGGATCGCGAGCGCCAGGTGCTGCGGCTGGCGGGGGAGGGGCAAGCCACCGGCGACATCGCCGAGTCGCTGCATTTGTCCGAGGGAACGGTGCGCAATTACCTCTCCGAGGCGATCAGCAAGCTCGGTGCACAAAATCGCGTCGAGGCGGCGCGGATCGCCCGCGAAAAGGGATGGCTGTAGAAAAGTCGACGCGCGCTGTCATCCAGAGCCGCCGGAGCTGCGTAGGCGAAGCCGGAGCAGCGGAGGACGGCGAAGGATCCCCGGCTGATAACAACGGGTGGGGGGTGGCCGTCAGCCGCCCGCCCTTGGTTTTCAGCCGGGGATCCTTCGCCGTCCTCCGCCGGTGCGCTTCGCGCGCCTCGGCTCCGGCGGCTCTGGATGACAGAACACTTTCGCAACGAAGAGCCTGATTCGCGCCTCCCAGAAATCCTGTCTCCCGTTTTTGCATTCAAATGGGTTCATGAAACGAATCGCACTCGCATTTGCAATCGTCGCTGTGGCTGGATGTGCATCAACTCCGCAGCAGAAGACGGCGCCCGCGCCGCAGCCGGCATCGTATTCACCGTCGTACGCGTTCAACATGGGCTCGTCGCCGGTCGGCGTCATTCCCTCGGCGCTGCTGCGCGATGCCACGCGCAACAAGGACGTCGAGGTCTCGATCGAGTATCCGACGCGCGGCACCGGCCCGTTTCCGATCATCATCTTTTCGCCGGGCTACGGCGGATCGAGCCACTCGTATGAAGCGCTGATCTCGTACTGGACGAGTTACGGCTACGTCTGCATCCGTCCCATGCACGCCGACGCCGGCAAGTTGCGCGACACTATGAACGACCTCTTGCAGATGAAGCCCGAGGATCGGCGGCCGGGTCGCCGCGACCGCACGCCGCCCAACCCGGACAAAATCGCTCGCACGCGGCCGAATCTCGCCGAGGCCATCTGGGACAAAGAGCGCGAGCCGCAGTGGCGCGATCGCGTGCGCGACGTCACCGTCATCATCGATTCGCTCGACGATCTGG
>DATART010000483.1:0-4919 GCA_036264035.1 Thermoanaerobaculia bacterium
CGCCGAGGTAGATGAGCGGGTGGTGCGGGAGCGCGCGGGCGATCTCGCGGAAGACCGTCAGGCCGCCGACCCCTGAGTCGAAGATGCCGATGGGGGCGGATGAAGAGTGAAGAGTGAAGGGTGAAGAGTGAAGAGGGCGAGCGGAGCGGCTGCGAGTTGCCACGATTGTTCCGCCTCTCTCACTCTTCACTCTTCAGCCTTCACTCTTCTCGTCGCTCGCCACCATCGCGGCGCCGCCTTCGCGTTTGATGTTGTACTGCTCGATCTTCTTGTACAGATTCGAGCGCGGCGTATCGATCGCCTCGGCGGTCTTCGAGACGTTCCAGCCGTTCTCGCGCAGTTTCGCGAGGATGAACGCCTTCTCCGCTTCGTCCTTGAAATCCTGCAGCGTGGCGAGGCGCATTGCCGAGGAGATGATGTCGGCGGCGGCGCGGAAGAATTCGGCCGGGAGGTCGGTGATGTCGATCGTATCGGACGGCACCATGATTACGAGCCGCTCGATCATGTTGCGCAGCTCGCGCACGTTGCCGCGCCAGGCGGCGTCCTGCAGCGCCTTCTGCGCGGTCGTTGAAAACTTCTTCGCGGGGCGGTTGTACTGCGCGGAAAAGAGGGTCGCGAAATGCTGGGCGAGGAGCGGGATGTCGTCCTTCCGCTCGCGCAACGGCGGCGTGCGGACGGGGATGACGTTCAGGCGGTAGAAGAGATCCTCGCGGAATCGGCCGGCGCGGATTTCTTCGGTCAGGTCCTTGTTCGTCGCGGCGATCACGCGCACGTCGACTTTGATGACGGTGGCCGAACCGACCGGCTCGACTTCCCCCTCCTGCAGCACGCGCAGCACCTTGGCCTGCGTGCGGAGCGACATGTCGCCGATCTCGTCGAGGAAGATCGTGCCGCCGTCCGCGGCGACGAATTTGCCGGTCTGTTTGCGGACCGCGCCGGTGAACGGTCCCTTCTCGTGCCCGAACAACTCCGACTCGATCAATTCCTCGGGGATTGCGGCACAGTTGACCTGGATGAATGGCTGTGCGGCGCGCGAGGAGCGGCGATGGATTTCGCGCGCCACCAGCTCCTTGCCGGTGCCCGACTCGCCGGTGATGAGGACCGTCGCTTTCGTCGGCGCGGCGAGCTCGATCTGCGACCTGAGCTCCTTCATCGACGACGACTCGCCGACCAGCTGGTAATCGCGCGCCTCGCGTTCGCGAAGTTCGCCGACTTCCTCCTCCAGCTTTTGCTGGCGGACGGCGTTCCGGACGGAGAGCAGCAGCTTGTCGCGGTTGAGCGGTTTTTCGAGGAAGTCGAACGCGCCGCGTTTCGTGCACTCGACGGCCGTGGAGATGTCGCCGTGTCCGGAGACCATGATCACCGGCGACGGCACGTGCTGCTCTTTCAGGTTTTCGAGGACTTCGATGCCGTCGAGGACGGGCATCTTGATGTCGAGAAGGATGGCGTCGTACGGCGCCGCGGTGCGCGTGGCCTTGTCGATGCCGTCCTGCCCGGACCGCGCCTCGTCGATGCGGTAGCCCTCGTACTCCAGCGTCATCCGGATCGCTTCGCGGATCGCCGTTTCATCATCGATGACAAGAATTCGGAACGCCATTCAGGTACCTCACTCGTGCATGAGTCCGGCCAATTGTATCGGGAGGTTGCCGAGGTATCCTCGGCGGATGAGTACATTCGAGCAGTACATTCGTGACTATCTCAAGATTGATCGCGATCTCACGCCGGCTGATTACGAGGAGGCTTATCGTCGAATGACACCCTCGGAACGCGATGCGGCCGCGGATGTATTTGAAGCCGATCCGACTCGGATGTCTTTCGCCGAGGCTCTCTGTCTCAACGGCCCCTTCGAGCTTTAGCTCCTCAAGTACAATCCGCGCCGCTATGGACGTCACTATTACGCGGGATGCAAAAGTTGCGAAGGCGGATCACCTTTTTGTGTTGATCGCCGAGGGGGCCAGGCCGGAAGTTGCGGTCGCGGCGAAGTCGATGCAGGCGATTGCGGCGGCGGGATTTTCGGGGCGCGCGGATGAGTCGTTGTCGACCGTCGCGGGCGAGCCGAAGAAGATTACGCTCGTCGGCGTCGGCAAAGCGGAGTCGTTCACGATTCGCGGACTGCGGACCGCGCTTTACAGCATCGCGAAGATGGCGAAGAAAGGGCGCGACGCGGACATCGTCGTGGTCCTGCCGCTCTCCGTTCCGAAGCTTGGCGCCGAGGAGACCACGCGCGTCGCTGCTGAAACGCTGGCGGCGTCCGACTACAAATACGACGTCTACATCACGAAGACGGACGACAAGCCGCTGCCGATTCGTGCGTCGCTCGTTCCGCCGGATGGCGTCGATGCGAAACGCGCGAAACAGCTCGACGACGAAGCGAAAGCGATCGCCACCGGCGTTCGCACCGTGCGCGACCTCGGCAACGGTCCGGGCAATCTCGTCACGCCCACGTTCCTCGGCCAGCGCGCCGAGGAAGTGGCGAAGGGCGCCGGGATCAAGTGCACGGTGTATGGGCGCCGCGAGATCGAAAAGATGAAGATGGGCGGGCTGCTGGCCGTCAATCGCGGATCGATCGAAGAGCCACGCTTCATCGTCCTCGAATACACGCCGCGCAAGGCGAAGAAACACGTCGCGCTGGTCGGCAAGGGCATCACCTTCGACTCCGGCGGCATCTCCATCAAGCCGGCCGAGAAGATGGAGGAGATGAAGTTCGACATGTGCGGCGCGGCGGCCGTGATCGGCACGATCCAGGCGGCGGCCATGCTGGCGCTGCCGGTGCGCGTGACGGGAGTGATCGCGTCGACCGACAACCTGCCGAGCGGGAGCGCGTACAAGCCGGGCGACATCATCACCACGTCGAGCGGCAAGACGGTCGAGGTCGTGAATACGGATGCCGAGGGGCGGATGATTCTGAGCGACGCGCTGCATTACGCGTCGGAGTTGAAGCCCGATCACATCATCGATTACGCCACGCTCACCGGAGCGTGCGTCGTCGCGCTCGGCAGCGAAGCGGCGGGTCTGTTTTCCAACAATGACGAGCTGGCTCGGATGTTGATTGAGTGTGGGGAGCGCGTGGGTGAGCGCCTCTGGAGACTGCCCGAGTGGGACGACTACAAGGAATTGATCCGCAGCGAGTGGGCGGACATGAAAAACTCGGGCGGCCGGTGGGGCGGCGCGATCACGGCGGCATTGTTTCTGAAGGAGTTTGTGAATTGTCCATCGTGGGCGCATCTGGATATCGCCGGTACGGCGTACGCGGAGCACGAGACGGCGCGCGAGGCGCGTGGAGCGACCGGCGCGGGCGTGCGAGTGACCATCGCGTTTCTCGAATCGTTGTCGCGCTCCTGATTGCCGCGGCCGTCTGCGGCTGCGACGGCAAGCGTCCGGCGCAGGTTCGCATCGCGCCGCCGCCGCGCAATGAGGTCAACTTCGCGACGGTCGATTCGCCGAGCCTGCAGTTTCTTCCGCGCCAACAGGAAGCGCAGATCTGGAAACTGGACGAAGATCCGGTCGTCATCCCGGGCGATCATCTGAACACGTACCTCGGCCCGGTCGACGCGCCGCAATTCGCGCGCTATGAGACGCTCGATCTCACCATCGGGAAGTACAGCACGCCCGGCGGCGACGGCTTCGCGACGGTCGAGATTTTCCGCTTCCCCGATTTCGTGAAAGCGTTCGGCGCGTACTCGAAGCAGAAGAACGGCAACCTGCGCTTTCTCGACATCCCCAACGAGTCGTTCGCGAAGACGCATTCGGTGCACGTCTGGCGCGGTCCGTTCTACGTCCGCATCACCGGCGCGGGCCCCGGCGATACCGTTCTGCGCCTGGCCACGTTCGTCGCCGACAAGATGCCGCCCGCGCCGAGCAAGCCGGCGGTCTTCGCGTTCCTGCCGGACAAGCAGCGCGTGCCCGGCAGCGAGCGCTACTCCGCCGATGCGGCGTTCGGCCAATCGTTCCTCGCGAACTCGTTTCAGGCAACGTTCAATGTCGACAACGATCTGATCGACGGCATCGTCATTCCGGCGGCGAACAAACAAGCCGCCGGCAACATCCTCGATCAATACAAAGGTCTCTATCTTCAGAATGGCAAGCTGCTCGATCCGATCCCGAACCTCGGCGAAGACAATTTCACCGCGGAGGATCGCTACCTCGGGCGCGTGGTGGCGTTTCGCATCGACCGCTTCGTGATCGCATTCAACGGCTACCACGATCGCCAGCACCTCGTCGATCTGGCCACGTCCGCCGATCAGCGCATCCTCGGCACGATCCGCAAGCAGCTGGTGACCGCGGACAAGCAAGCCGAGAACGCGGACAACGGCAACACGTCAACCGTGCCGGCGTGGATGCAGAACAAGCATTAACATCGGCTTCGCGGACGTCACTATTGTTGTGTGTTGTCGGTTTTCAGTTGTCAGTTCTCTTATCCGTCCGCCGACAACAGAGAACAGAGAACAGAGAACAGACAACTCCGCCGCGCGCTAACCGACTCGCACGACTACCAGCGTGACGTCATCTTCCTGCGGCTCGCTGCCGCGGAACGATTCGACGTCGCGAAGGAGGGCGTCGCGAACCTCTTCGGCGGTTCCGTCGCACGCCGCAACGGTGCGCGCGAGGCGATCGAGGCCGTATTCATCGCCGGACGCGTTCACGGTTTCGTAGATGCCGTCGCTGTGCAGCACGAATGTGTCGCCGCTCGCGAACGGCACGGCGCGTTGCGGAACGGTTGCGCCGAGGCGTGTTCCGAGCGGAGGCGCGAAAAGCTCGATCAATTGCGTCTCACGCGACGCGCCTCGGACGTGAAGCAGCGGCGGATGACCGGCCGAGGCAATCGTGGCGAGGTGTGTCTCGTGATCGAGAAGGAGGACGGAAATCGTGACCATCATCCGCCGCCGGCTGCTCTGCGTGACGACTTCCTGAAGCCGGCC
>DATART010000492.1:0-3246 GCA_036264035.1 Thermoanaerobaculia bacterium
CCGATATTCAGGACGTCCGGGTCATGCTCCAGATCATGGAAGGCATCGGTGCGTCCATCGAACGGGTCGAAAAAAACGTGGTGCGGATTCACACGAAAGGGGAGTGTTCGTCCGAGCCCGACCCCGACCTCTCGCGAAAAATCCGCGCGTCGATCCTGCTGGCCGGACCATTGCTGGCGCGCTGCGGCGCCGCGAATATCGCCAAGCCGGGCGGCGATGCCATCGGCCGCCGCCGCGTCGATACGCACCTGCTCGCGCTCGAAGCCCTCGGCGCGCAGATCGAAGTTTCCGCGCAGGAGTACCGGATGTCCGTGCGCGAGTTGCGCGGCGCGAATATGTTCCTCGACGAGGCATCCGTCACAGCGACGGAAAACGCGATCATGGCCGCCGTGCTGGCAGAAGGCGAGACGGTGATTTACAACGCCGCGGCCGAACCGCACGTTCAGGATCTCTGCACCTTCCTGAATCTTCTCGGCGCGCGGATCGAAGGCATCGCCACGAACTCGCTGCGCATCCGCGGCGTCGACTCGCTGCACGGCGGCGACTTTCACATCCCCAGCGATCACATCGAAGTCGGTTCGTACATCGGCCTGGCCGCCGTCACGCGCAGCGAGCTGCTGATCGAGGACGCGGTGCCGAATCACATGTACGCGGTCCGCTACATGCTGGAGAAAGTCGGCATCGACATCAAGATCGAAGGAAAAAACATCCGCGTCCCGAAGGATCAGGCGCTGCGCGTGCGCTACGACATCGGCGCGGCCGTGCCGAAGATCGACGACGGTCCGTGGCCGCTGTTTCCGGCCGATCTGCTGTCGATCATGATCATCATCGCCACGCAGGCCGAGGGAACGGTGATGATTTTCGAGAAGATGTTCGAGTCGCGTCTGTTCTTCACGGACAAACTCATTCAGATGGGCGCGCGCATCATCCTCTGCGATCCGCACCGCGCCATCATCGTCGGCGGAAACCGGCTCAATGGCGCCGATATCTCCAGCCCCGACATTCGCGCCGGCATGGCGCTCCTGCTGGCGGCGCTTTGCGCGAAGGGCGAGAGCGTGATCCACAACATTCATCAGATCGATCGTGGATACGAGCGGATCGAGGAGCGGCTGAATCCGTTGGGCGCGCGGATTCGGCGAGAACGCGATTCGTAGCGTTCACAAGAGAGACGAAATGTTGAATGTTGAATGTTCAATGTTGAATGTTGAATGAGGGCGCCGGCCGTGATCACTCGCTCATTCAACATTCAACATTCAACATTCAACATTGAACATTCGCCGTTGCCTTTAGTGATGGGCATCCTCAACGTAACGCCCGACTCCTTCTCCGACGGCGGCGTGCACTTCGACCAATCGAAAGCCGTTCACGCCGCGCTGCAGATGGAGGAGGAGGGCGCGGCGATTATCGACGTCGGCGGCGAATCGACGCGGCCCGGTGCGGAGCCATTAGCCGCGCAGGTCGAGATCGATCGCGTCGTTCCCGTCATCGAGCAGATCCGGCGGCGCAGCAGCGTCGCGATCTCCATCGACACGCGCAAAGCGGCGGTGGCGGAGGAAGCGATTGCCACCGGCGCGAATATCGTCAATGACATCAGCGCGATGCGCTACTCGGCGGCGATGCCGTCGGTCGTCGCGAAGAGCGGCGTGCCGGTGATCCTGATGCACATGCGCGGCGAGCCGGCCACGATGCAGAATTTCACCGATTACGGTGACGTCGTCGGCGACGTCGCCCGCGAGTTGTCGGCGATGATCGACGATGCCGTGGCCGCCGGCGTCGATCGCGAAAAAATCCTCATCGATCCCGGCATCGGTTTCGCGAAAACGTTCGATCAGAATCTCGAGTTGCTCGCGCGCGCGAATGAGCTGACCGCGCTCGGCCCGCTCGTGATCGGCGCGTCGCGCAAGGCGTTCATCGGCCACCTCACAGGACGCTCTTCCGGTCCCGACCGCGCCCTCGGCTCGCTCGCGGCCGTCGCCGCGGCCCAACGCGCGGGCGCTTCGGTCGTACGAGTCCATGACGTGCGCGCCACCGTCGATTTTCTGAGAGTGTGGATGGCCATCGAAGGACGGCGGCGGCAGCCATGAGCTGGTACGACCGCATCCTCTCGCTTCAATTCACGTGGCGCGACGCCGTCGACGTCCTCATCGTCTCGTTCGTCATCTACAACATCCTGGCGCTGATCCGCGGCACGCGCGCGATGCAGGTCTCGATCGGCCTGGTCGTTCTCGGCAGCTCCTTCTTCGTCGCGCGCGCCTTCGACCTGCCCGCTCTCGAAGCGATCTCGCGGCAGATTCTGTTTTATCTGCCGTTCGCCGTCATCGTGCTCTTTCAAGCGGAGATCCGCCGCGCGCTGGCGAGGATGGCCTCGAATCCATTGCTCTCGCTCGTGGCCGGCGTCGCGACGCCGGTGCCGTTTGATGAGATCGTCAAAGCCGCCACCGTTCTTGCGGCACAGCGCATCGGCGCGCTCATCGCCATCGAGCGGGCGCAGAGCCTGCGGATGTATGCCGAGGCGGCGAAGAGCGTCGACGCGATCGTATCGGCTGACCTGCTCATCAGCATCTTCGTTCCAGGCGGTCCGCTTCATGACGGCGCGGCCATCATCCGCGGGAATCGCATCGTAGCCGCGGGCGCCTTCCTGCCGCTGACGACGTCCGCCGACCCGAAGCTCGCGCACGGAACGCGCCACCGCGCCGCGATCGGATTATCGGAGGACAGCGACGCGGTGATTCTAATCATCTCGGAGGAGAATGGCTCGATCGCCGCGGCCACCGAAGGCGCCCTCCACGAACATCTCGATCGGGATCAGCTTCTGCAGCTGATGACCGAGCGCTTGAGGGCGATTCGCAAATGACCGCCAACCTCCCGCTCAAGCTCCTCTCGGTCTTCCTCGCGTTTGTAGTCTGGTTCGCGGTGTCGGCGCCGCGGAGGGAGCCGGTGTCGGAGCGCGCGTTCGCGGCGCCGCTGTCGCTGGTGCGCATGCCGCGCGACCTCGCCATCACCACGCCGGTGCCGGACACCGTCAGCGTCCGCTTGCGCGGGCGCGTCTCCGATCTCCGCTCGCTGTCGTCACAGAACCTCGAGGTGACGCTGGATGTGAGTTGGGTCACACCGGGCGACGCGGTTATCACGCTCAGCCCGCAGGCGATGAGCGTCCCGCCGCAGATCGACGTCGTGGCCATGGAGCCGACCAAACTGCGCTTCCACGTCGAGCCGCTGCGGCAGAAAGTCGTCCCGATCCGCCCG
>DATART010000002.1:0-15315 GCA_036264035.1 Thermoanaerobaculia bacterium
GTGACCGGGCATTCGTACGTCGTCTACGGTCCGCTCGCCGCCGGCGCGACGGTTTTCGTTTACGAAGGCGCGCCCGATTGGCCGAAACAGGACCGGTTCTGGTCGCTCATCCAGAAACACAAGGTCTCGATTTTTTACACGGCGCCGACGGCGATCCGCGCGTTCATGAAGTGGGGTCACCAACTCCCCGAGGCGCACGATCTCTCCTCGCTGCGGCTCCTCGGGTCGGTCGGCGAACCGATCAATCCCGAGGCGTGGATGTGGTACCACAAGTGGATCGGCGGCGAGCGCTGCCCGATCGTCGACACGTGGTGGCAGACTGAAACCGGCTCGATCATGATCACACCGCTGCCCGGCCTCGTCGCCACCAAGCCCGGCTCGGCGACGCGCGCCTTTCCTGGCATCGACGCGAAGATCCTTGACGAAGGCGGCCGCGAGGTGAAGGTCGGCGGCGGCTATCTGGCCATCACAAGTCCGTGGCCGTCGATGCTGCGCGGCATCTGGCGCGACCCGGAGCGATTCGAGCAGCAGTACTGGTCGAAGTGGCCGGGCATCTACTTCACCGGCGACGGCGCCAAGCGCGACGACGACGGCTATTTCTGGCTCCTCGGCCGCGTGGACGACGTCATCAATGTTGCCGGCCATCGCATCGGCACAATGGAAGTCGAGTCCGCGCTCGTCGATCATCAGGCTGTGGCCGAGGCCGCGGTCGTCGGCATCAATCACGAGATCAAGGGGACGGCGATCGCCGCATTCGTGATCGTGAAGTCGTCGCGCGCCGAAGAGGCGAAACGCGATCCGGCGAAGTTCGAGAAGGAGCTGAAGGATCACGTGTCGGCGAAGATCGGCGCGATTGCGCGTCCCGAAAAGATTCTGATCACGGCCGATCTCCCGAAGACGCGCAGCGGCAAGATCATGCGGCGTCTCCTTCGCGACATCGCCGAAGGCCGCGCGCTCGGCGACGTGACGACGCTCGCCGATCCGACGGTGGTGGCGGCGCTCAAGGACAAGTACGGGGAAGAGAGCTAGGCGCCGATGCCGGCTGCCCTCATTACCGGCGGCGCCCGCGGCATCGGACGTGCCGTCGTGCAGCGGCTCGCGCGCGACGGATGGAACGTGGCGTTTACCTACGTCGCGTCGAACGATCTTCCGGACGGTTTTGCGCTGCAAGGCGACGTCCGCGATGCAAGCCGCAACGCGGCCATCGTCGACGAAGTCGTCGCGAAATTCGGATCGCTCGACGCGCTCGTGAACAACGCCGGTATCCGCCGCGATGCCTTGCTCTACAACATGAGCGATGCCGACTGGCGCGACGTCCTGCAGACGAATCTCGACGGGGCGATGTCGATGACGAAGTCCGCGCTGACGCCGATGATGAAGCAGCGCCGCGGCGCGATTGTGAATGTGGCCTCACTCAGCGGATTGCACGGCGTCGTGGGGCAAACCAATTACGCCGCCGCGAAAGGCGCGCTCATCGCCATGACGAAATCGCTGGCGCGGGAAGTGGCGCGCAGCGGAATCCGCGTCAACTGCGTCGCCCCGGGCCTCGTCGACACCGACATGATCGCCACGCTCGATGCCGAGGTGAAGAAGGAGATGATCCGCGCGATCCCGATGCGGCGGCCGGTGCAGCCGGCGGAGGTCGCCGCGGTGATCGCGTTCCTGCTCGGCGACGATGCGGGCGCGATCACGGGTCAGGTGATTTGTGTTGACGGCGGGGCATCGGCTTAAAAAAAGCGTTTCACCACGAAGACACAAAGGACACGAAGGAACTCTCTTTGTGCTCTTTGTGTCTTTGTGGTGAAACGCCTTTTTTAGCCAAAACTTGGCCCCCAGCTTGCGATACATATCGGGCAGCATCGCAAGAAAAGGAGACCCAAAATGCTCAACACAAAGGTTTTAGCTCGCACGATCGCCCTCGCCGGAGCGCTTCCGCTCCTCGTCGCATCGTCCGCTTTCGCGCAGTATGGTAGCTATCCGGGGACATATCGCGTCGCCAACGGCTATGCCAATCGCACCGTGGAAGGTACGGTTGCGTCCGTCGCCGTCGCCCGTAATGGAGGCGAACACGTCCGTCTGACGAGCGGAATGGATGTGGTCGTCCCGCCGTCGATCACCGGGATGTATCAGAACCGCCAGTACGGTGCGGCCATGCTCGTTCCCGGCGACGTCGTCCGCTTGAACGTCTATAGCCGTCGAGGCGACGGACGCGACGCCCAGGTTCGTTCGATGGAAATCCTGTCGCGTTATGACAACAACTACAGCCGCCGCAACGGCAACAACGGATACGGATACCGCAACGGATACAACGACCGTCTGATCTCCGGAACCGTCGTTTCGTATGATCGCCGCAACAATCTGGCAACCGTGCAGACCGACAACGGCCGCACGGTGAACGTGGACGTTAATGCGTACGGGGGCCGCAACGCCTTCCGCCGCGGCGACCGCGTCAACATCTCCGGCCGTATGGATCGTGGAACGTTCGTCGCCGACGGCGTCCGCATCCAGTAAACACAGTCTGTTCGCGACTTGAAAACGCCGGAAGGTTCGCGCCTTCCGGCGTTTGTTTTTGAAGCGAAACCTTTACTTCGGCATCTGTGCGTTGATCCAGCGCGTGATCCGCGCGTCGAGGACGTCCAGCGGCAGGCTGCCGCCGGCGAGGATCTCGTCGTGGAAGCTGCGGATGTCGAACTTTGATCCGAGTTCCCTCGTCGCACGCGCGCGCAGGTCGCGAATCTTCAGTTGTCCTAGTTTGTAGCTGCACGCCTGCGCCGGCCAGGAGATGTAGCGATCGGTCTCGGACTGGATGGTCGGCTCGTCGACCGCGTGCGACTTGCGCATGTAGTCGACGACCTGATCGCGGCTCCAGCCCATGTCGTGGATGCCGGTGTCGACGACGAGGCGCACCGCACGGAAAAGCTCCGAGCGCAGGCGGCCGTAATCGGAGCCGGGGTCCTGATAGAAACCGACTTCCTTGCCGAGCTGCTCGGCATACAACGCCCACCCTTCCGTATACGCCGAGTTGCCGCCGTGCTTCCGAAACTCGGGCAGCCCTTTGAGGGTCTGCTGAATCGAGAGCTGCATGTGATGGCCGGGAATGCCTTCGTGATACGCGACCGCTTCGTCGTTGATGAAGGAACGGCTGGCGAAGTCGGAGACGGCGACGGAAACACGGCCGGGACGCTTCCCATCCGGCGTTCCGGTCTGGTAGTGCGTCGCCGCTGCTTTCTGAAACTCCGGAATCGCTTCGACGGTCACCGGCGCCGACGGGATGACGTTGAAGAGTTGCGGCAGTTTCGGCCGCATCTGTTTGATGTAGCGGTCGAAGTCATCGACGATCGCCTGCGCCGAGGACGGTTTGTACTTCGGATCGGACTCGATGTGATAGCGGAATGACGCGAGATCGCTGTAACCGTTCGCCTTGGCCAGCGCCGTCATCTCGCCGACGATGCGGTCGTACTCGGCCAGTCCGATTTGATGAATCTCCGCGGGCGAAAGGTTGGTCGTGGTCAATCGCCGGATTGCGGCCTGATACCGCCGCTTCCCATCCGGCAGGCTCTCGATCGACAGCGTCGCGCGGCCGTGCGGCACGTAGTCCGTGCTGATGAACGACGCGAATTGCTTGTACGCCGGCAGCACCTCGCTGTTCACCGCCGCGGTGATGGCGTCCGCCAAACGCTTCTTGTCGGCGTCCGAGAAATCCGCCGGCATCTTTCTGATCGGAATGAGAAACGGATTCGCGGCGATGATCCCCGCGCATTGGGCCGGAATCTTCTCCGCCACGAATTTGACGATGACCAGGTGATCCTTCACCCCGGCCCTCAGCACGTCCTCGGTCTGCAGCAGCGCGTTGGGGATCTGATGCAGCCGCGCGATGTAATCCTCGTAATGTTTCACGGAATCGAGCGGCACCGCGTTCGGCAGATCGGCCAGCCCGGTATGAATCCCCCCCTGCGCCGTGACCGGCATCTCGTAATTTTTCAGATCGAAGTCGTCGACGTTCTCCCGCATGTTCCGGAGAAAGAGATCGTGCGACGTCCGATCCTCCTCGCTGAATCCGTCGGTCGAGATCCCCTTGATCTTCGCCAGAAACGACGCATTGATCTCATTCCGCCGCACCGCCGCTGCCAGCGAGTTGTCGCCGAGCTTGTCGTTGTATCGATAGTCGCCGATCGCCGTCGCCAGGGTCGGATTCAGCTTGAGATTCATCTGCCAGAAATCGTCGAACAGCGCGTTCTGCGCCGCGAGGCGCCGCTCAGGCGAGTCGGCAAACTTCGTTTGGGCGGAAGCCGTGACAGTTGCGAGGAGAACAAACGCGGCGAAGGTCGAGGCAAGTTTGCGCATTCGAAAAGCCTAGCAGACCCGGCGCCTATCGAACGATCACACCCTCGCTCAGCTCGGAAGTCTCGACACTGTAGGTGTCGTTGACGGAAATCACAATCTCACTCAAGGCCGTGATGATCTGGCCGCGCAAGTCCTCGGCGATGCGGAACTCGCCACCCCGCACGTTGCCGAGATAGCGCTCGGCTTCCGCGAAACCACGGCCGTTCAGGGAGTGATTGGCGTAGACGTGCGCGATGACGCTCGCGAACTCCGGACCTTTGGCGTCGATCGCGATGACCGTCTCGCCTGTGGCGGCGTCGTAGCGGGCCGAGGTGATCGTCGGGCGCGGGGTGCGCGACAGGAGTGGACCATTTGCCGAGGGACCATCGAGACCGATATCGATGGCGTCGATGCCGTTGTCGTGAATCGAATTCTCGATGGTGCTGCAGTGCCGTGCGTAGCTGATGGCGATGCCGAATTCGCCGTTATTCGCGATTTCGTTCTTCTCGATGGAAACGGATGTCGTAGGTCCCACGTAAACGCCACTCGCGCCGTTGCCGGAAATCACGTTGCGCAAAACGAAGATACCGCTCCCCTCGGCCAGGAAGATCGCGCTCCGGATATTGCCTCGGATCACGTTGTCTGCAACGGTTCCAGAGCCACCTTGAAAGAAGATTCCGCGCTTGTTCGGCACAGACAGCTCGCCGCTCGGATCGAGACCGACGACGTTCCCGGAGATCGTCACCGCCGGATACCCGAGGTCGTTCCTCTCGACGAGGATGCCGTTTTCGGCGAAGCCGTCAATCGAGAGGCCCGAAATGATCGTGCGCTGGCCGTGAATGACGAACCCGTTATCTGACGCCGCGGAGCCACGTATCTCGATCTCCGGACCGGCCGGATTTGTGTCGCCTGTGAACGCAGTTTGCGTTGTGCCGTCGACGACTCCTTCCGGCATCGTCAGCGCGGGCAGCGGCGACGCCGGCACGATCGTGAACCACCCCGCTCGTGGAACGGGCGCGGGAAGGTGAAAGACGATGCGGCACGGTGTGCCCGGAGCGGCGCACTCGGCGTTCGCGTTTTGAATCGCCTGGCGCAGAGAACCGGTGATGTTGTCGCCGGTCGTGGTGACCGCATAGTCGCGATAGATCGTGGGACTGACAAAAGTCTGCGCGCTCACGCCGAAAATCGGATCGTCCCACGTGATCTCTCCGAACGCGCTGAAATGTCCCTGCGGCTGCGGCGGACGGACGTAGAGCGTGAGTTGGCGCGATTCGTTTGGGCCGATGTCGTTGATGGTGCAGACGACGGTCGTCTCGCGCGTCACGTCCGTTTCGCGGCAATCGGCATCGTGAGCAGCCACAAAGTGCGAGCCCTGCGAGAAAACAAAATGTCCCTGAACGCGCGGCGCGCCGAATGCGTTCGCATTCACGATCGTGAATCGATAGGCGATATTGCCCTCGGCGTTCAGCGATGATGGCATTTCGACTGTGACGCGGAGATCGGCCACAGCCGCAATCGTCGCCTCGTAGCTCGCCGTCACCGGGCGTTCCGTGTTGCTCGCGCTCAAGGTGGCAGTCGCGCGAAGCGTCGTCCCGGCGGCGCCAAGTGTGACCGCAAGATCCAAGGTAATCCCGTCTCTTGCGCCAATGCCGCCGAGACTGCAGTCGACCGTGCGCGGCCCGCTCGCATGACATGGAAAATTCGGCGAGTTCCCGACCGTCACATCGCCGTCGAACGTCAATGTTGCATGGATGTCGGAAGCGGTTTCAGTGCCTTCGTTCGTAACGCGCACCAGGACGTCGGTACTGCGGCCACTCATCGGCGGCGGGGACACGGTGATTGCGGCCGCGAGCCGGGCAGGAAACTCCGGTACGAGCGCGAGCACTGCGTCATTATTGAAAGGCTCCGGATCGTTCGTGGACGATGTAACCGAGGCCGTGATCGTGAGCGTTTGGCTGGGGATGTAGACGCCCGCAGAGAACTTCGTGCTGGCGCCGGCTTCGATCCTTGGCGCAGAGCAGCGCAACACCGGCGGCGCCCACGTGCACACTCGGGGATCGAATGAGATCGTGCGAAGCGTCGCGATATTGATTTCAGCGACGACATCGCTCGCCGCGTCAGGGCCAACGTTTTCCACCGTGAGTGAAAAGGTCAAGCCCAGGCCGGCCTTCGGCACGGCGTTGGTCTGGAGCGTGGCCCGAAGATCGGCGTCGTCCGCGTAGACGACACCTCCGAACATCAGGAGCAAGAGGGTGATGAGGGGAGCGATGCGAAGGAACCGGGGCATAGGAAGTTTGGCGTCCGAACGGTTGTCGGTGCGCAACAATAACATTATTAGCCCGTGCCGACTGCCATCTCCACGCGGTTCCTGCCGCTCTCCTTTGCACGGTAGAGCATCGAATCGGCGGCGGCGATTGCGGCGCTGGCGTCGTAGTCGGTGGCGACGTGCACACCGAGGCTGATGGTGACGTGGAGTTCGGGAGCGATGGAGGTGAAATCGAGCCGCTCGACGGCAGCGCGAAGGCGCTCGGCGATTTCGCGCGCCTGTTGCGCCGTCGCGGAGTTGAGGACGACGAGGAACTCTTCGCCGCCGATGCGGCCGATCTGATCGTCGGCGCGGAGGGCGAGGCGGCAAGCGTGTGCGACGCCGCGCAGGACGGCGTCGCCCGCAGGATGGCCGAGAGTGTCGTTGATGCGCTTGAAACGATCGATGTCGAGGACGATGACGGCCGCGGTGCGCCCCTCGCGCCTGGCTGCGTCGAACGCGATCTCGGCCGCGGCGAGGATGTGCCGGCGGTTGGGGAGGCGAGTCAGCTCGTCGGTCATGGCCATGGCCCGCATCCGGCGGGTGTTGACGACCTGGCGCCAGAAGAGAATGGCCATCGTCGCGGCGAGCAGCGCGATCAATGCACTCACGACGATCTGCAATTTGCGGCTGCGCTCCGCTTCGCGTAATGCCGTCGCGCGCAGCCCATTCTCGCGGGCCAGCGCGCGGTTTTCCTGATCCTTCTTTTCACTGTCGAATGCAACGCGCAGACGGGAAGAGATCTCGTCGCGCCGCATCTCCGCCAGCGTCTGGCTGAGGGCGGCGTGGCGTACCGAGGCGTCGTAGGCCTTCCGCCAATCACCGAGCCGCGAATAGACCAGCGCCGTTTCCTCCAGATTCTTCTCGAGGAAACGGACGTTGTTCTCGCGCTCGAAGAATCGCCGCGCCGCGTCGAGCTCCCTCAATGCGTCAGCGAGCCGCCCCACTCTGCGGTAGGCCATGCCGCGGATCTGTCGGGAGTGCGCCGCGTTCTCCTCATCCTTCCCATCGTAGAAAGCGACCGATGCATCGAGCAGCGGCAAGGCTTCCGCGGCGCGGCCCTCCTTCATCAGCGCCGATCCGAGGGAGCGCTTCGTGAAAGCGACGTCCTTAGCCTGTCCCAGCTTCTGAAATGACGCGAGCGCGCGCCGGTAGTGCAGTTCCGCAGCCGCGAGGTCGCCCTTGGCCTCGAAGGTGCTGCCGATGTTGAAGAGGGTGTCGGCGACGTCACTCGGCTGGCCATGTTTCTCGTATTCGCCGATAAGCTGGCGGTAGTACTCGACGGCCCGATCGTACTGCGCCACGTGCGCGTCGGCATACACGTTGGCGATGTTGGAGAGCGCCTCCAGCCGCCCCTTCTCATCGCCAAGCTGCGCGCTTAGCCGATAGGCGGTCTGCAGATTCGCGAGCGCGTCCGCCATCGCACCGCGAACGTACTGGAGATAGCCGAGACCGCCCACCGCCTCCGCCTGGAGCGGCACATCGTGAATCTGCCTCGCCAGCGCCAGAGCAGCGGCGTACTCCTGCTCCGACTCGACGCTTTTGCCGTCCGCGAGCAAGACCGTGGCGCGGCAGAGCTGCAGCCTCGCGTGCAGCCCCACGTTCCTCGCCCGATCCGCCGCAGCGAGTCCGAGCGTCACAGCGCGATACGACGCCGCGGGCGCATCGGCCCATTTGCACTCCAGCAGCTGCAGCTGCGCGACGATGGCGGGATCGGTCGGGTTGCTGCGCTCCACGTCATCGAGCAACTGACGCGCGCGCACTTTGTCGCCGGTGCGCATGCGTTCGGCCTCGTCGAGCATGCTCCGCAGCCGAAAGACATCCGCGGCGCCAACCCGCACACTTGCGGTGAGGCACACGAGCGTGTACGCCGCGAGCCGGCGAGAGATCATGTGCGGCCAGTGTCTCACGCGAACGCGGGAGGCGCTTATCATCTGCCGCGCGCATGGAAGGACGGCCAGCTCTCATCATTGCTCATCCCGGTCACGAGCTCGTGCTGTTCGGATGGATGGAGGAAAACCGGCCGGTCGTCAGCGTTCTCACCGACGGCTCCGGGCGCAACGGCACCTCGCGTCTTTCGTCGACACTGAAGGTCTTGCGCGAGACTGGTGCGACACCGGGCGATCTAGCCGGCCTCACTGACCGCCAGTTCTATGCGGCCGTTCTCGACGGCAATCTCGAGCTGTTTGTCGGTCTTGCCGTGAGATTGGGCGACATGCTTTTTCAGCAACGGCCGCCGTACGTCGCGGGCGACGCGCGCGAGGGATTCAATCCCACGCACGACATCTGCGGAATGATCATCGCCGCCGCGGTCGCGCGTGCGCAGCGGAGCGGCGCGGTTATCGACAATCTGAAGTTCTTCCTCTTCGAGCCGCATGAGCGCCACGCGGCGGCCGCGTGCCGGGACGGAATCTGCCACGTCTTGAGCGAAGAGCAGGTGCAGCGCAAGATCGCCGCCGCACACGCCTACCCGGAGCTCGCCGGCGAGGTGGAGTGGGCCTTCAGCGGGAGAAGTCCGAACGTTCTGGAGTCGTATCCGCAACTTGCATCGATCTTCGATTCCGCGACCGAGGGGATCAACGAGCGCGGCTTCGCGACGGAATGTCTGTTGCCCGCCGGCACGGTGTCACCGGACGGCGGCCGGCCGTTCTATGAGATGTATGGCGAGCAGCTTGCCGCCGACGGCGTCTACGATGAGGCCATCAGTTATCGCCGGCACGTTCAGCCGATCGAGCAGGCTCTCGCCGCGCTCTGAGGCGCATTGACGGCGGGAATCCTTTCGCTCATCATCCCGGCCGAAAAAGATGGGGACATTAGCGGCAACTGCGGACGCGTATGTCCACGGATTGCGATGGCTGGCGGAAAGCGTGTGGCCCAGCGGGCGTCCGGGCCTCGATCTGGAAGCCTTCGCCGTACGCGTGAATCTTGACTGCCCCTCGACGATTCGCGACTACCTGCTGCGCTGTGCCCGGAGTCCCAGGGCTGGCGGTACCTTCGATCACGTAACGGCCTCATTGCGGCTGCTTCCCGACTCTCTGCTTCTGAGCGCGCTGCTGCGCTCCCGCTACTCGGGGCTGGTGTTTACGCGCGGCGAAGAGGTGATCGGTCACGTGCTCGATCAGCAGCACGGCGACACGCTGCACGCGTTCTCGATCGCCGTGAACGCCCCGTTACGGAAACTGTGCTATGCGCAGGTCATGTTGATGGACTACGTCGCCTACGCGTCGCAACGGGACGATATCGCGGCGCTGCGGCTCGGGCGCGCACGCAATCCGTTCACGCGCGAGCTTCTCAAGACGCTCGGCGAGCATCAGCAACAGCTTGGCTGGAGCGTCAGCGCGGACGGCTGGATCGAGTTCTCGCGCTCCCGCTGATGCGAATCCTGATCGCGGGGCACACGCTTGGACCGATCGGCGGCGTTCAGACATACGAGCGCGATCTGGCCTCATGGCTGATCGAGCATGGACACTCGCCCATCGTTTACGCGACCGAGCTTGGCGATGCCGCGCGGCAGCTCCTCCGGCGGACGATCCCGGTCACGGACGATTTGCGCTCCATCACCGTGCCTATCGACGTCATTCACGGCGACAGCGCCGTGGAAACCATGGCCGCGCTGCTCCACTTTCCGAACACGCCGGCGGTCTTCGTCTGTCATTCCTGGGCGTCGCTCGAACGCACCACGCCCCACTTTCCCCGCATCCTTCGCTACGTCGCCGTCGATCACACGTGCGCCGACCGTCTCCTGTTGCGCGAAGGGATTTCACCCGGCAAATTGTCGGTGCTGCTCAATGCCGTCGATGTCGCGGTGTTCCGCCAACGCGCGCCGCTTCCCGTCAAGCCGCGGCGGGCGGTCATCTTCGGAAATACCGCTCACGAGCTCACGTTCCTGCCCGCCATCCGAGAGGCTTGCCGCCGCCTGTCGATCGACGTGGACGTCATCGGCGCCGCCGCCGGCAGTCCCGCCTCTTCGCCCGAAACGATCCTCGGCAATTACGACGTCGCATTCGCGAAAGCGAAGTGCGCGATGGAGGCGATGGCGTGCGGTCTGGCCGTGATTCTCTGCGATCGCTACGGTGTCGGAGGCATGGTGCGTTCCGCGGATCTCGATCGGCTGCGCCGCTCCAACTTCGGCGTGCGCACGCTTCAGAAGCCGGTCACGACCGAGGCCATCCTTGCCGAGCTCGCGCTCTACGACGCCGATGATGCCCGCGAAGTATCGGATCGAATTCGCGAGACTGCCACATCGGATGCTCTCCACGAGTCGCTCCTGTCCTTGTACGAGGATGTGATCGACGAGCACGCCCGGGCCGGTGCGAACAACGATTGGCGCGCCGACAGCCGCGCTGCGTCGGCATTTCTTCACGCGCTTGCCATTCGAGAGCGGCGGCGGGAAGGACGCATGTGGCTGCTCGCGAACGCAACACAACGCGTTCTGCAGATGCCGGTCGTCGGACCAGCCGCGTCCTGGCTTCTTCGTCGCCTGACCTCGGATCGATGATCAATCCTAAAAATTGATCCGGTAGCAGCGGACCCGTGCATGATCGCGGGAACGATAACGTCTACATCTTCGTCAACAGCACATGCGATGGGCCGGTCTCGTAGTTCTCGCGCTGTCAGCGACGGCGATCGCCGCGGATACGCGCGTCACCCTGACGGGCGCCGAAGGCGGCGAGGTTTGCCGCTTCCGGGCGGGCGACCGCGAGAAGCCGATCGACCGATGGTTGACGTCGCAGGCGGTGATGTGTGTAGCGTCGAATGCGCCGCTGACGTTTCCGCCCGGACGGTGGAACGTTTTCGCGCGGGCGAAGGGAGCGGTGTCCATCGATCCGATCGTGATCGATGGCGCGGCCGCGCCGGCGACTCTGGACCTCGCACTCGTTCCCGCGGCCACCGCCCTCGTGCAACTTCCGCCCAGTGCGACCGGTGTGCTGTACGCGCCGAAACGCGTCATTGCATTTCCCGCCTCGGAGCGCACGACCGTTCCTGCCGGAGAGGAGCTCTGGCTCATCGTCATCGAGAAAGGCGTTCCGGTCGCCGTTCTCCCCATCGCAGCGCTGGAGGCCGGAATCGAGCGCGTCGTCGATGCACGCTCCGTCAACGATGCGCCGGCGGTTCTCGGTTGGATCGTCGTTTCCGACGCAAATCGCGCCGCGATCCACACCGCGCGCGGCGTCCAGCTGCCGCGCATCGCAATCAGCGCCGGCGGCAAAGAAGTCGTTGCCGCGTCATTGCCCGCCCCCGACGCCCTGAACGATGCGTTCGTTCTTTTTCGCGGCGTGTCCTCGGGCGCGGCGGATCTCGGCCTCGATGGGCGCGGCTGGCTGCCATTCCGGCGCTCGTTCCGTATCGCTCCGCAATCGATCACTCTCCTGCGCGAACCGATCGCCGCCCGCGTGTCCGGAACCGTCATCGTGAACTGGAGCACCTCCGGCGATCTCCCCGCGCTCGATCGCTCCCTTGGATCGTGCGAGCCGCCGAAGGAGGCGCCGCGGCTCGAGCTCATCATTTCCGCGTGCCCGCAGCCGAAGCCCGGGAAGTCGTTCGATCCCGACGCATGCTCCGTCGTCCATAAAGAAACGCTCCGCAATGAATTGACGTTCGGCTCGGTCAGGGTCGAAGAGGTTCCTCCCGGGATGTATCGCGCAGAGCTGCGCTTCGGCAGGCTGCCCCCGGTCGACGCGATGGCCGAGGTTCCTCCGCTGCAGCAGCGGCCCTTCCCGCTGCAAGCCTATTACTGCGAGCTGTCTGGCAGTCTGACCCACGGCGGTGCGCCGCTCGGCGACGATGCCCGCGTCGCCTTTCCACATGGCGGCGTCGGATTTGCGCCCCGCGGGTCGGCGGAGTATCGCGGCGTCATCACGGAAGGATTCGGGCCCGATGCAAAGATCGACGTCGCGACATGCAGCGGCAGGCTGGCATTCGTCATCACCGACGGGGGAATGGATGTCTGCAAGCGCGCGCGGTTCGACATCGATATCCCCGACAACACGCTGACGGTCAACGTCGTCGATACATTCACACAAACGCCGCTCGCCGCGGCGACGGTCAAGTACACGATCATGTCGAAGAAGGCTCCGCGACGTCCTGTGATGACTCTCGACGCCCACCAGAGCGATGCGAGCGATGACACCGGCAAACACACCGCGGGACAGTTTGTGATCAATGGATTGCCGGAACGCGAGCTGCGTCTGACCGTGAGCTGTCGCGGCTACAAGACGCAGGAGATCGATCCCTTCTCGATGACGAAGAGCGAGAAGAAGGACATCGACGTCGCTCTCGTTCCCCTCGGCGGCTCGGAAGCGAAGGTCCTCTCCGCCCGCCCCTTCGCAGCCGGAACGATCTTCTGGTTCAACTCGGCGGGCGTAGAGACGGAGCGCGCCGATCTCGCGCCCGATGGCACGTTCCATTTCGAGCGGACGCATTATCGCGACGAGACGATGACCATCGTCTCGCAATCGCATCCGCTCTGGATCCTGCGCGCGCCGCCGGTCGAGAAAGCGACGCCGCTGCAGGTCCGTTTCCCCGACTCCGTGCCCGCGCGTGACGCCGAGGTCACGATCGCCAACTTGTCGGCGCGAATGGTGACCCCGATCGGTGTCGTCATCGGCGGACTGCGTGTCCCCCAACCCGCGCTCGCGCAGCACCTCGCACTCCGCGATGCCGTTCCACTCCTCCGCGGCAGCGGCCCGTTGCTTATGCCAGCCCTCGCCGAAACCGCCCCCATCGACATCGTCCGCGGACCGTCGGTTCTGCAACGACCGCAACAGGTCATCGACGTAACCCGCAACTTTGCGCCGGTGACGACGAAACGCCTCGAGGCGGGAAGTGCGGCGGTGGCGTTCGAGCCCGGGACGAAATAGCTCGGCGTCCAGCAACCGCTGACGGCGCATACGCCATGCGCCGAAACGTTTTGCGCTTCCGCTTCACTACTCCTGCAAAGGAGGAGTTATGGCAACTGACAAACGCCGAACGCGGCTCGTGCTCCAGGAAGCCGACGCGAACACAAAGCTCGAGTCGTTGGCGGTCTACACACTCGACGCCAACGGGAAGGTGCTCAGCTCCGCGCCGATCAGCGAGAAGGGCGACTTCGAGCTGACGCCGGACGCGGTAGCGAACGCCTCGCGTGTCGCGGTGGCACGCGCGGCGGAAGGGAAGCAACCGCCCGATCTCACCAACGCGGTCTCGTTCCAGTCGTATGACATCGCCGAGCGCCTGCGCGCCGGCGACGCACTCGAACTGGGCGCGAACGACATCGGCATCCTTTTCCCGCCGCGCCGCTGTGCGCAGGGATCGGTGCGGCACTGCTATCCGTTTCCGCTCGCGGTGAAGAGCCTCGCCGCCGAGATTCAGCAGCAGAGCATCGCGGTGAAGGCCTCATCGATGATCGAGTCGGCAACGTCCGAATCGGTCAGCGGCGCGTTCCGGCAATTTCCCTCGCCGATCTTCCCTCGTTGCCGCCCCGTGTGCGACGGCGTCGTCGAAATCTACCGCCGCACCTGCTGCTGCCCGCCGATCATCTATCGCGATCCCCGCATCGGCCTGCTGAAGGACCGGCTGCGCGAGATCGTCGCGACGATCCCGAAGATCCACTGGCCGATTCCACCCGATCCGGGGCCGATCGAAGAGTCGATCCTCGAGCACGGCACGCTCGATGAGCTGAAGAGCAATGCTCCCGCCGATCTCCACGCGCTGACGGCGCTCGAGCCGGCCGAGCAGGTGCTCTACATCAATGCCCGTCCGTATCTGTTCCACGTGTACTGCCACTGCGGTCCGGCTCAGAAAGTGGGACAGGGATATCTCCGCCCTGACGGAACGTTCCGCATCTGCTTCTTCGATACGCTGCAGCGCTTTTTCTGCTGGAACAACTACGCGTTCATCGTGAAGCAGTCGATCAATGGTGCGACCGTGACGATCTACAACGGCGTCGCGACGCACAACTGGTTCAGCGACGTCAGCGACGTCGATCTCGTCACCTATAACCCGCACACGATCAACTGCAGCCAGCCGGAGCCTCCGGTGAATCCGAACGCCGTTTATCTTCAGGACGTCGGTCTCACGCCGGCCTGGCGTCTCGGCAAACCGAGCAATGGCATCAATCCCGCCGGTCCCTACGCGCCGGTCTTCACCGATGGTCTCATCAACCCGAACGGCCTCGGCGGCAGCCCGTGGAACCGCAACCTCGGCGGAACTCTGAGACTCGCGCTCTTCATCAGCGAGAGTCTGCGCGGGACGGCGAAGTACTACCGCCTGAGCTGGGTGCCGTCCACGAACCTGAGCGCTACGCCGACGGTGCTTCCGTCGATGACCTGGAACTACACGCAGATCGTCGGGACCTCGGTCCACATCATTCCGCAACCGCTGGGCGTGCCGGGCACCGACCTCTCGGAAATCCCTTACTACGCCGATCACGCCTGGCTTGGCTTCCAGTACCACGGCGAGTTCAACACGATCGGCCGCGATCCCGGATGGTATGTGTTGATTCTGGAGCTGTTCGACGCGGCACGGAATCCGATCACGAGCGGCATCAACTTCGTGAACTGGAATCGCGATCCGGCCACCGACACGCCCGCCACGCCGGCCACCGATCCGGTGCCGTATGCGAAGCTGCTCCTGCCGCTCTACGTCGACAACCGCGCGTGCTACGGCGACATCCGCAACGTCACCGCGCCGGCCAGCACCGGCTCCGA
>DATART010000013.1:0-7238 GCA_036264035.1 Thermoanaerobaculia bacterium
TTCGACGTGCGACGCGTCGCCCGAATCGATCGCCTGGTGCAGCTCCCCGATCTCTTCGTCTAGTTTATGAAAGACATCCTCCGTGCGGCGCCAGTCGAAGCCGACGCGCGCGGCTTTTTCCGTCAGACGCGATGCGCGCAGGAGCGCCGGCAGCGACTGCGGGACGCCGGCCAGGACGCTCTTGTTCTCCGCTTTGCGCTCCTCGTTTTTCTGCTTTTCCCAATTCACGAGGACCTGATCGGCGTCGTTTGCTTCGACGTCGCCGAAGACGTGCGGATGGCGGCGAACGAGCTTGTCGTGGATTGCGGTGATGGCGTCGTAGATATCGAACGAACCTTCTTCGCGCGTCAGCTCGGCGATGAACACCGCTTGCAGCAGAAAGTCGCCCAGCTCCTCGGCCAGCGATGCGCGGTCATCGCGATCGATCGCGTCCACGACCTCGTACGATTCCTCGATCACGAACGGCTTGAGACTCGGCAACGTCTGTTTGCGGTCCCACGGACAGCCGTTCGGACCGCGAAGGGTTTGCATGAGCTGCACGAGCTCGTCGAAAGAGCGCTTCGGCATGGAAGCATTCTACGTGGCTGGTGGTAGCATCAGCCGCCGATTCATCATCGTCATTTTCCATGTCAAACCAGGTCTTGATCGTGGCCTCTGAGGCGGCTGCCAAAGCTCCGGCTGAAGTGGCTGCGTCGCTCAGCTTCACGCCGATCATCACGGCCTCGGAGAAGGAAGCGCTCGATCTTCTTAGCCGCCAGACGTTCAGCGTCATCGCGGTCAGCGACGGCGATGGGTGGCAGCGCGTTCGCGACGAAGCGGAGCGCAAACAGCCGGCGGCGCGCGTGCTCGAGCTGCCTGAGTCGAACGGTGACGATGGCGCGGTGCGGCGATTGATGACTCGCTATCTCGACCGGCGCTCGCGTCCGCAGCATTTCGATTCCGAAGAGCGGTATCGGTTCCTGTCGAGCATCCTGGAGTCGTTCACGGCCACGCTCGAGCTCAAGGAAGTGCTGCGTCGGATCGTCACGATCACGCGGCAGGAGTTTGGAGCCGACCGCGCGTGGCTGCTGCATCCGGTGAATGAGAAAGCCGACGTTGCCAACGTCCGCTTTTCCGTCAGCTCTCCTGAGTTCGCGATTGCGCCGGACGCAACCGTGTCTTCGTTATCGCTGAAGCATTCGGGGAATCTGATCCGCCGCCTGCTGGAAGCCGAGGGACCGATCACTGTGCGGGAAGGCGATCCCGATCTTGATACCGACCACGCAGCGCGATTTCAGGTCCGCTCCGAGATGATTCAGGTTCTGCGTCCGCGCGACGATGAGCCGTGGGCGTTCGGACTACATCAATGTTCTTCGGCGCGCGAATGGACGGATGAGGAAGTGTCGCTCTTCGCGGAGATCGGCCGCTATGCCACGCTCGCGCTCAACAACACGCTGCTGCACGAGCGCGCGGTTCGGGAGATGGCTAAGGTCACCGCGATTCTCGACCAGATTCCGGAGTCGGCGGCGATCTACGATTCGAAGGGCCAGCTGGAGCGGATGAACGCGGCCGCGCAGCGCGAGCCGGTGTCGCTTTTCGCGGCGGATCCCGAGGGACGGCTGCGCAAGAATCAGCACCGGTATATCGACGGGAGTCCGCTCGAGGCCAACGATCTGCCTTCGGTTCGCGCGTTGCGCGGCGACGTCGTCAAATCGGACTACCTCGTGCTCGACGCGCGCAGCGGCGACGACCGCGTGGTTAATCTGAAGGCGGCGCCGATCCGCGATGACAAGAATCACATCATCGGATCGGTCGTGCTGTCGCGCGACGTTACCGACGAGCGCCAGACCGCCGAGCGCGAAGCGTGGCGCCGGCGCCGTGCCGAATGTCTCGCCAACCTCGGCGTCGACACCGTCACCGTGCAGTCGTCATTCGGAGATCTCGACGATCCCGCCCGACGCGTTGCCGACGCCGTCGGCGGCACGGCCATGATCTACCTCTACCACGCGCCATCGAGCGAGCTGCACATGGTCGGCATGGCCTCCGTGGCGCCGGTGGCGAAGGAAGTACAGCAGTTCCGCGACTACCTTTCGCACAATCCGTATCACGCCGGTGAAGGCATCCCGGGCACTGTTTTCCAGATCGGACGTCCGCTGCTCTACTCCGAATTCGGCGGCAAGGCCGCGGCCGACTTCGCACGCGACGCGAACGAAGGCGACCTCGTTTTGGCGATGAACGAACAGACGCTCATCGCCACGCCAATCGAGTCGTACGGCGATCGAATCGGCGCGCTGGTGATTGCGCGCTCGGATACGAGGCGGAGTTTCGACGCCGAGGATCTGGAATTTGCGCAGGCGGTGGCGGAGCGGATCGGCGCCGCGAGCCACATCCATCGCCTCACGCGCATCTCGCAGGAAGGGCATCGCGCGGCTGAGGAGCTGGCGCGGCGCGAGGTCGATGCGCGTGTTCGATTCGAAGCTGTCATCGAGACCGCACCGATCGGCGTGGCCGTTTTCTCAGCCGACGAATTGCGATTCGAGCTCGCCAACGCGCGCTTCGTCGATTACGTCGAGCGGCTTGGGAAAATCAGTCCCGACACGCGGCTCATCGGCTTGCGCGTCGACGAAGTCATCCCGTCGCTGGAGAAGCCGCTGAAGCAGGTCGCCGAATCGGGCGAGATGCGCTTTGACGAAGCGTTCAAAGCGGATACGAGACCGACGCCGACGTACATCAATCGGATTGTCTCCGCGGTTCGCGGACGCTTCTCCGGAATCACGCAGAGCCTCACCGTTCTGATTCAGGACGTGACCGATCAGGTCAACGCGCGCCGCGAGATCGAGGACCTCGCGCAGGCGATGGCCGAGCGCTCGGCGCGCCTCGATTCGATCCTCAGTTCGATGACGGACGGTCTCTGGGTTTACGACGTCGGCGGGCAGGTCATCTCCGTCAACGAAGCGGCCATCACGCTGTTCGGATTCGGCTCGCGCACCGAGGCCGTCGAGCACGGATCGTTCGTGGCACTCAAGCTTCGGTATCCGGACGGCCGTCCGATTCCCGCCGACGATCTGCCGCACGCGCGGGCGTTGCGCGGCATGACTGTCCCCGACTACCTCGCCATCGGCCGGCATTTCATCACCGGCAAAGATCTCGACCTCTCCATCGCCGTAGCGCCGATCGAGAGCAACGGCATCGTCGGCGCGGTCCTGGTCATCCGCGACATCACTGCGCTCCAGGAGCTCGACCGCAAGAAGGACGAGTTCCTCTCGGTCGCCTCGCACGAGCTGCGCACGCCGCTGACGACGATCAAAGGCTACACGCAACTTCTCGCGCAGACGATCAACGATCTGCCACCCGAGGAGCGCGGAACGTATCTGACCGCGGTGCTGGGCGAAGTCGATCGGATGATGGGACTCATCTCTGAACTGCTCGATGTCTCGCGCATTGAAACCAACCGGCTGCAGATCGATCGTCAGCCGATCTCGTGGCGCGAATTCATCGACCGCCGCGCGAACGCCTTCCGCATTCAGAATCCGGCGCGCACGATCCGCTGCTCGGCCGAGGTGCCAGAGACCACGCTATACGTCGATCCCGACCGCATGCGGCAGGTCGTCGACAACCTGATCTCGAACGCGATCAAGTATTCGGCGGACGGCACCGACATCGACATCGTCACGAAGATCGACGGGAATCACATGCTGACCGCGGTCATCGATCACGGCATCGGCATTCCGACGGACGAGATCCCGAAACTCTTCGAACGTTTCCACCGCGCGCGCAACGTTTCCAGCCGCTACTACGGAGGGTTGGGGCTCGGCCTCTACATCGCCAAAGCGATTGTTGAAGCGCACAACGGTTCGATCGCCGTGGTCAGCGAAGAAGGGCAGGGCGCGACGTTCACGATCCGGCTGCCGCTGCCGTGACCCTCCGGACGTGGATCAACGACCGCGCCGCAGTACATTCCCGCGATTGTGTTGACTGAGCCTTGGGCAACCAGCGCTGCCGGCCGTGCCGGCTTCCGATACAATCCGCGCGCTTTCGAGGAGGGTCCCCCGTGCGCTTTCGCCTTTTGCCCCGTGAAGAGACGTTTTACGCCGACTTCATCGCCATGGCCGACCAGCTCAAGGCCGGCGCGCGGCTGCTCGAAGAGATGTTCGCTACCGATCCTCCCATCGCCGACAAAGCGCACGAGATCAAGGAGGTCGAGCACAAGTGCGACTTTCTGACGCACGAGATCATCCAGCGGCTGAACAAGACCTTCGTGACGCCGATCGACCGCGAGGACATCCACTCGCTGGCGCGCACGCTCGACGACGTGATGGACGCGATCGACAACGCCGCCGCCCTGGTGCCGCTGTACAAAATCGATCGCGTCCGTTTCGGAGCCCGCGAGCTGGCCAGGATCATCTCGGCCTCGGCCAACGTGGTCCGCGACGCGGTCATGGCCCTCGAGAAACACAGCGGCGTGCTCGAATGCGCCGTCGAGATCAACCGGCTCGAGAATGAAGCCGACCGCGTGCATCAAAAGGCCGTGGGGCAACTCTTCGACGACGAGCGCGATCCGATCGCGGTGATGAAGTGGAAAGAGATCCTCGACCTGCTCGAAGACGCCACCGACCGCTGCGAAGATGTAGCGAACCTGCTTGAAAACGTGGTCGTGAAACACAGCTGATGCCGAGTCACCTCTTCCTGGTTGTGGCCGGTCTGATCGGCGTCGCGTTGGTGTTCGACTACATCAACGGCTTCCACGACGCCGCCAACTCGATCGCCACGATCGTCTCGACGCGGGTGCTCTCGCCCGGGCAGGCCGTGATCTGGGCGGCCCTCTTCAATTTCGTAGCCGCGTTCGGGTTCGGAACGGCGGTGGCGAAGACGATCGGCAAAGGGATGATCGACATCCACTCGGTCACCTTCGGCGTGATCTTCGGCGGGTTGATGGGCGCCATCATCTGGGACCTCATCACCTGGTATTTCGGTCTGCCGACCAGCTCCTCGCACGCGCTCATCGGCGGCTACGCCGGCGCCGCGGTTGCGCGCTCGATGTCGTTCAGCGTGATCGAGCCGAGCGGCTGGTCGAAAACGCTGATCTTCATCATCCTGGCTCCATTGATCGGTCTTGTCCTCGGCTTCCTCATTACGATCGCTACGTTCTGGACTTTCCGCCGTTCGTCGCCCGCGCGCGTCGACCGGGTCTTTCGCAAAGCACAGCTCGTGTCGGCGGCGTTCTATTCGCTGGGACACGGAACAAACGACGCGCAGAAGACGATGGGCATCATCGCCGGCGTGCTCTTCACGGCCGGTTACATCAAGACGTTCACGATTCCGATCTGGGTCATCCTCATCGCGCACACCGCCATCGGCCTCGGCACGCTCTCCGGCGGCTGGCGCATCATCCATACGATGGGATCGAAGATCACGAAGCTGCAGCCGGTAGGCGGCTTCGCGGCGGAGACGGCGGGCGCGATCACGCTGTTTCTGGCCAGCTCGTTCGGCATCCCGGTCTCGACGACGCACACGATCACCGGCGCAATCGTCGGCGTCGGCGCCACGCGGCGGCTGTCCGCCGTCCGCTGGGGCATCGCCGGCCGCATCGTCTGGGCCTGGATCCTGACCATCCCGATGGCCGCCTTCATGGGCGGACTGATGTACTGGGTCGCGGCGGCGTTCGGGGCGAAGTAGCTTCTGAAGCCGCGCGAGAGGCCGTTTTTGACAGCACTGCAGACGGAGCCTTTGGCAATCAGCGCTGAGGGCCGTGCCCGCAATTTTTTGGATATACTCGCCGTTTCCAGTGCGACCCTGAAAGAGTCCTGATCGAGGTAAAGCCAATGAAACCAGAGATTCACCCGAAATATCAGCAGGTTCAGGCGCACTGCGCCTGCGGCGAAACGTGGACCACCGGCTCGACCAAAAAAGAGCTGCGCGTCGAGATTTGCTCGAAGTGCCATCCGTACTTCACCGGCAAACAGAAACTGCTCGACACCGCCGGCCGTATCGACCGCTTCCAGCAGCGCTACGCCAAGAAGGCCGGCCCGAAAGAAGCCGCGGCGAAATAATGTCCCGGAAGGCCTGGCTTGGCGCGGCGAAGCTGATCACCGGCACGTTCAATGCCTTCACGAACGGTCTCACCTCGGCCATGCCGGCCGCGGCAGCTACTGCTGACCGCAACGTCGACATGCTCATCGGCGGCCAAGCGGTGCTCGAAGGCGTGATGATGCGCTCGCTCACCGGCTACTCAGTGGCTGTGCGCCAGCCGAACGGCGAAGTCAAGATCAAGAAAGACAAACTTGTCTCGATCACGGCCAGGTATCCGTTCCTTAAGTTTCCCGTCCTTCGCGGCTCCGTCGTCCTGATCCAGTCGCTCATCCTCGGCATGCGCGCGCTCAACTACTCGGCGAGCGTGGCCACGGAAAACGAGGCAGGCGAGCAGGAGATGTCGACTTGGGCAATGGCGAGCACGATGATCGTCGCGCTGGCCATGGGCATCGGCGTTTTCATCCTGGCGCCGCTCGGCATCACGAACCTCATCCGCCACTTCTTCGCGCCCCACATGGGCAACATCGCGTACAACGCCATCGACGGCCTGCTGCGCGCGATCTTCTTCTTCGTCTACATCCTCTCGATCTCGTTCATGGACGAGATCAAGCGCGTCTTCCAGTACCACGGCGCCGAGCACAAGACGGTCTACACGTTCGAAGCGAACGAAGAGCTGACCGTCGAGAATGCGCGCACGAAGTCGACGCTCCATCCGCGTTGCGGCACGAGCTTCCTGATGTTCGTCATGGCCATCTCGATCCTGGTCTTCTCACTCGTGCCGTCCACGGTGCCGTTTGCGGTGAAGTTCCTGGCGCGCGTGGTGCTGATCCCCCTGATTGCCGGTCTGGCCTATGAGGTCATCCGCTTCTCGGCCCGCCACCTCGGCAATCCGGTCTGCCGTCTGCTGACGCGTCCGGGGATGCTGCTGCAGAAGATCACGACCAAAGAACCCGATGACCTGCAGCTTGCCGTCGCCATCACCGCGCTGAAAGAGGCGTTGATGTACGACATCGTGGACGAGACTCAGGCAGCCGTCGCTTAGCTACGCTTCTGTTATCGACCGTGGGAAGGCGCATGACGCGTCTTCCCATTTTTGTTTTTGGCAGGATTGCACCATGTACGAAAAACTCGACGAGATCGAAAAGCGCTACGAAGAGCTGCAACAGAAGATGGCCGATCCCGGCGTGGCCACCGACGTGAAGGTCTTCCGCGACACGATGAAAGCCGTC
>DATART010000027.1:0-1673 GCA_036264035.1 Thermoanaerobaculia bacterium
CACCATCTCACGAACGCGGGCGAGGTACGGATCGTCGAGCGGTTCTTCAGGCGCCGCGGCGACAGGCGCGGCTTCCAACTTCTTCGCCTTCGACACCACGAGCACGAATCCGATGGCGAGGACCGCGATCGGCAGGATCCACACCAGCGTGTTCACGCCCTGAAACTTCGGCTTCAGCAGTACGAACTGGCCATACGATTTCTCGAAGTAGCTGAGGATCTGCTCCTCGGTGTAACCGCGTTCGAGCAGCTCGCGCACCTGCGCCTTCATGTTAGCGGCCATGATCGACGGCGAGTCGCCGATCGCGAGGCCCTGGCATACCGGGCAGCGAAGCTCGTGCGAGATGGCCATCGTCTGCTCTTCGAGCCGCGGCCCGGAAAGCGGAATGCCTTTCGGCTGGCCGACAAATTGCGCGGCGTCGGGCACTTTGACCTGCAGCAGCGCGAGAAGGAAGAAGGTCGCGATCATCGGAGCGCCTTCGCCAGATTCTCCTGCAGTTGTTCGGTGCTCAATGGCCCTTCGAATTTCGCCACGATCGTCCCGGCCGGATTGATGAAGTACGTCTCGGGCACGCCGCCGACTCCATACGCGATCGCGGTCTTGCCGTTCGCGTCGAGCAGCGTCGGATACGCGCTTCCGCGCTCGGCCAGAAAGCGATTGATCTTCTCCTCGGTATCGTTGAAGACGACGCCGATGAACTGGACGTTCGGCAACTGGCGGGCATTGGCCACCAGCGTCGGATGCTCTTCGTAACACGGCACGCACCACGTCGCCCAGAAGTTGACGATGACCGGCTTACCGCGCAGCGACTCCAGATCGATCGTCTCGCCGGTATTGACAGACTTCAGCGCGAACGGCGGCGCGGGTTTCCCGATGAGCGGCGAATCGATGTGCTGCGGATCTTTGCCGAGGCCGGCGAAGAGGACGAAGACGATCGCGGCGACGATGATGATGCCGATGATGAGAACCATCCGGTTCACGCGATCGCCTCATCATCGATCGTTGGAGCGCTCTCCGCCACGACGACGTAGGTGCGCTTGCGCGCCGGGATCAGCGCGATCAGACCGCCTGCGCCCATCAGCAGCACCGCGCCCCAGATCCAGCCGACCATCGGCATGTTGATGATCAGCAGCCCGACCTGGTCGCCCTGGATGTTCATGATCGAGAGGTAGTAGTCGCGGCCGATGGTTGAGTGCACCGCGGGCGTGCCGATCGGCTCGCGCATCGCGGCGTATTGATTCATGCGCGGCTCCATCGTCGTGATCACGGTGCCGCCTCCGCCGCCGCTGCCTCCTGCGGGTCCGCCACCGCCTGGTCCGCCCGGTTTGCTGATGTTGAAATGCGCAATCGTCGATTGCCGATGCGGCTCGGCGCGCTCCTCGGTACCCATAAATGTGACCGTGTAGCCAGCGAAGGTCGTGCTCTGTCCGCGCGTCAGCGTCACTTCCTCCTGCGTGCGCATCGTGCTGCTGACGGCGATCGCAACGAAGACGATGACCGCGCCGGCGTGAACGACGTAGCCGCCGAAACGGCGCCGGCCGCGGCGAAGCTGAGTCTCGATCAGCGCGGGAGCAAACGAGTCGCCCTTCTTCAGTCGCTGCCGGAGCGGAAGCCACATCTGCGCGAACGTGACGTGCCCCGCATAGCCGCCGAAAAGCAGCGTGACCAGCGTC
>DATART010000100.1:0-2438 GCA_036264035.1 Thermoanaerobaculia bacterium
CAACTCCCGCGCGAGTTTTTCGTACTCCGCTGCCTTTTCCCACCACGCCTCCCCTGCCACGACCAGCAGCACGTTCGTTCTCAACTCTCGCCAGGCGCGCAACGCGATGTCGAGTCCCTTGAACGGACGAACGTGGCCGAAGAAAAGAGCGACGTTTGGAGCATCGATGCCGAGGATTGCGCGGGCGTCGGCGCGCGGGGGAATCGCGCCGCCGAGCTCGTGCACCGGCAGGAACGTCGTCACGATCTGCCGGCCGCCGGACCGCGTCCACGCTTCACGCGCTTCAGACTGCGCATGCACGACCAGCGCGTCGCCGCGGCGAAGGACGCGATCGGTCAGCCAGCGCTTCCACGCGGCCGGCTCCTTGTCGCCGACGTTGTGACATTGCAGGATCACGCGCGTGCGGCGGCGCAGCAGCGCGATGATGGTGAGGTACGCCGGCGCGAAGAGCCAGACCCACCAGACGAAGATGACGGCGTCGTAGCGGCGCAGCCGCCAGCCGGCGCGCAACCAGGTGAGCGGGTTGATCACGTCGATGATGAAGTCGGCGTCGGCGCGCGGCAGCGTCGGATCGACGTCGTCGCCGCCGGGATAGAAGCGCTTCGGAAACTGCCGCGAGAACGACACGACATCCGCGCCCAACTCCTCCGCCAGCCGCGTCGTGCAATACGCGATGCCGGCGCGGAACGGAAACACGGGCCCGACGATGGCGACGTTCTGCATCGGGCGATTGATATCACCACAGAGGCACAGAGAACACAGAGTTGATCTCTGTGTACCTCTGTGTCTCTGTGGTTAAACGCCTTTCAGACGAAGATGCGAATCTCTTTCAGCTCGCGCAGCTTGTCGCGGATCTCCGCGGCCTTTTCGAAATCGAGATTCTTGGCCGCGTCCTTCATCTCTTTCGTCAGGCGCGCGATGGCCTTGTCGAGATCCTCCCCTTCCGTCAGATCGAGGCGCGCTCTTGCTGACGGACCGCCGGGCACTTCGAAGTAGTCGAGGTTGGCCATCTTCACCAGATCGCTGTCGATCGACTTGATGATCGAGGCCGGCTCGATGCCGTGCTCCTCGTTGTACGCCTGCTGGATGGCGCGCCGCCGCTTCGTCTCCGCGACCGCGAACTTGATCGAGTCGGTCATCTTGTCGGCGTACAAAATCGCCACGCCTTCGAGATTGCGGGCGCAACGGCCGATGGTCTGGATCAGCGACGTCTGCGAACGGAGGAAGCCTTCCTTGTCCGCATCGAGAATGGCCACACACGAACATTCGGGAATGTCGAGTCCCTCGCGCAGCAGGTTGATGCCGACCAGCACGTCGTACGTGCCGACGCGGAAGTCGCGGATGATGGCGATGCGTTCCAGCGTCTCGACGTCGGAGTGCAGGTAGTTGACCTTAATGCCGAGCTCCATCAGGTAGCGCGTCAGATCCTCGGCCATCCGCTTCGTCAGCGTTGTCACCATCACACGCTCGCTTTTCGCAATGCGCTCTTTGATGACGCCGATCAGATCGTCGACCTGTCCTTTGACCGGCTTGATGATGATGTTCGGATCGAGCAGTCCGGTCGGACGGATCACCTGCTCGGCGAAAAGTCCGCCGGTCTTTTCCATCTCGAACGGGCCGGGGGTCGCGGAGACGTAGACGATCTGGTTGAGCTTTCCTTCGAACTCGGTGAACGACAGCGGCCGGTTGTCGATCGCGCTCGGCAGCCGGAATCCGTATTCGACGAGCGTCTCTTTTCTGGCGCGGTCGCCGCCCCACATCGCGCGCACCTGCGGGACGGTCTGGTGCGATTCATCGATGACGAGGAGCAGGTCCTTCGGAAAATAATCGATCAGCGTCGGCGGCGGCTCGCCGGGCTGGCGTCCGGACAGATGACGCGAATAGTTCTCGATGCCGTTGCAGTAGCCGAGCTCCGCGATCATCTCGAGATCGAACATCGTCCGCTGCGAGAGGCGCTGCGCTTCTAGCAGGCGATCGTTGGCGCGCAGCTCGGCCACGCGCTCATCCAGTTCCGTGCGGATGTTCTCCATCGCCACCATCAGCCGCTCGCGCGGCGTGACGTAGTGCGTTCGCGGATAGACAGCGAGCCGATCGTATTCACGTCCCGAGGTGCGGCCGGTGATCGGATCGATGCGAGTCATCTTGTCGATCTCGTCGCCGAAGAACTCGATGCGCACGGCGTCGTCTTCGTAGGCGGGCCACAGCTCCAGGACGTCTCCGCGCACGCGGAACGTTCCGCGCGAGAGGTCGTACGGCGTCCGCTCGTACTGCATTTCGGTCAGGCGCCGCAGGTACTGCGTCATCGGCTTGTCGATGCCGCGTTCGAAAAAGACCAACATCGAATGGTAGAGGTCAGGATCGCCGATGCCGTAGATGCAGGAGACCGAGGAGACGATGATGACGTCGCGGCGTTCGAAGAGGGCCTTTGTCGCAGCGAG
>DATART010000193.1:0-6730 GCA_036264035.1 Thermoanaerobaculia bacterium
CGTTCGCGTGCTCGACGAGCGCATCCTGGGAGAGCGGACCGCGGCGCTGAAGCGTGCAATCGTGGGACAGCAGTTCACGCAGGTCCGACGGCACGGTAAGCATCTCTTTGCAGACGCAGGTGGGTCGTGGCTGCACCTGCACTTCGGCATGAGCGGCGATCTTTTCTACTACAGCGGTGATGCCGATCAGCCGCGGTTTGCGCGCGTCGTCTTCGAATTCGACAACGGTGCGCGGCTCGCGTACGACGACATGCGGCTCTTCGGCGTCGTCGACGTCACGCCCGATCCGGACAGGTTCATCGCCGAGCATCGCCTCGGGCCCGATCCGCTCGGTTCCGATTTTCGTCTGCCGCGGTTTCGCCGCATCGTGCACGGCCGCCGCGGAGCGGTGAAGTCGCTGCTGATGACGCAGGAGATCATCGCCGGGATGGGAAACTTGTACGTCGATGAGACGCTGTATCGCGCTTCGATTCATCCGCGTCGCGCCATCGATTCGCTCTCCGACGCCGAGGTGAAGGCGATTTTTGCCGGTATCCGAGGAGTGCTCAAAGAGGCGATCGCCTTCAAATCGCGCGGAGGTACGTACCCGGGCCGTTGGCTCGTGCAGCATCGCGAAGAAGGCGATCGCTGTCCCCGCTGCGGCGGCACGATTCAGCGCACGGTCGTGTTTGGCAGAACGACCTACTTTTGCGGAAAGCATCAGCGCTAGGCGGGCATCGCTCTTGCGCGTCGTTGGCGCGTGAGCAACGAAATCATCTTCGACACAATCGCGAAACAGGAGTGGCTGGAAGCGGCGGCCGATCCGATTTCCAAAGCCATCCGCGACCTCTTTCCCGGCGATTCCGGCCGCGCCATCAAGAACGCCTTGCACGGAACATGGCTCGGACATCCGCTCCATCCCGTTCTGACGGACATCCCTGTCGGCGCCTGGACGCTGGCCATGGTCCTCGATGCGCTCGACGGACTCGGCGCGAACAAAGAACTTCGCGCCGGCGCCGATTTCGCGGTCGGATTCGGACTACTCGGCGCGGTTGGTTCCGCGGTCACCGGTGTCACGGATTGGTCGGAAACCGACGGCCGGGGCAAGACCATCGGCCTGTTGCACGGCCTCCTGAATGTCGCGGCGACCGCGCTGTACACGACGTCGTACTTCATGCGCAAACAGAAGAAGCAGCGATCGGCCGGCATCGCGCTCTCAATGCTCGGTTTCGCCGTTGCCAACGCTTCGGCGTACCTCGGCGGCCACCTCGTCTTCGGAGAACAGATCGGCGTCGACCACACGGCGACGCCGGATGCCACGCAGCCGGAGGATTTCCGCGCTGTCATGGCCGAGGTGAACCTTCGCGAAGAGACGCCGACGCGGGTCGAAGTGCAGGACACCGCCGTCGTCCTGGTGAAACGCGCCGGCCGCATCTTCGCGCTCAGCGCCACCTGTCCGCACCTTGGCGGTCCGCTCGACGAAGGGAAACTCGTCGGTAATGCCATTCAGTGCCCGTGGCACGGGTCCGAGCTGGCGCTCGAAGACGGCCACGTCGTCAACGGTCCGACGACGTTTCCAGCACGCTGCTACGACGTGCGCGTTCGCAACGGGATGGTTGAGATTCGCTCCGCGAGATCCAGGACGAAGTGACGTGAGCCGGTTTGCGTCACGTCCGCGAGTCTGACACGTGATATCGGCGGGTCTGAGCGTCACGTCGGCGAGTCTGACGCGTGATATCGGCGGGTCTGACGCGTGATGTCGGTCCACCTGAGCGGCGTCCCCCTCTATCGTGCGTGTTTGCAAGGCTTTACCGCGCGTCCATTCCACCGCAACCCCCTCAGAACCAGCAGGCGATTACTGCTTCGTCGCCTGGCGCTGCAGCTTTAGCACGCGCTTCATCTCGCGATTCACTGAGGCGCTTCGTTCGGCGAAGACGTCCGTGTTACCTGCGATTGGCGCTGACGCCATCTCGATCGGATTCGGAACTCGGCCGGTGTTATTGAGGCCTGATCCCGCGAGCGGTAAGACGATCGGCAGGTAGACGACCCGCCAATCCATGCCGAGGCCGCGGAACTCCATTCAGCCGAAGTGCCACTGAATGCGGCCGGGCGGCAGGTGATCAGGCAGCGGAGACATCGTGATGTCGTTGCGCGCGACGAAGTGGAGGAGCGCGTCGCGAGAGTAGTCAGGCCGAGGCGCCGGTTGCGTTTCCTGCGCGGCTGCCGACGTCACTGCGGCGATGAAGGCGGCGGCGACGAAAACGGAGCGCATGGTGTCATTCGCCGAGGAGTTTCAGTACGACTTTGAGCTGCTTACGGACGCCGGAGGAACCGGCCAGTTCGTCGGGCAGGTACGGCATCGAGCGGGCGATGGGCGTATTCGTCAGCGCGAACGCGTTCGGCACCGTGGCGACGTCGGCCAGGCGCGTGCCGGGGAGCGGCGCCAGAAGCGGCAGGTACAGCAGTTTGCCTTTGATGCCGTATTTGTAGACGTTGACCGCGCCAATGTTGCCGAGGTCGAAGTCGCCGAGTTTCGACTGGGGATGGAGCACGAACTCGTGCGCGAAGCGGAAGAGCGCGTCCTGGGAGTAGTCGGGCTTGGGCGCGTCGTCAGCCAGAAGCGGCGTCGCGAATGCGGCGAGGAAGATGAGCAGCATAGTGGTGCGCTTCATCATCATGGCATTGTGACGCTGCTTCGGCTCCAACGGTTACAAAAAATCGGTTAACGGATGTCGACCAGTGTGCGCGGGCGCGTATGCGGACGCAACGGAATCGATGTGCCGGTCAGCGCGAGCGCGTTCGGCATCTCGATCGACGGACGAAACGCCGTGCCTTGCAGCGGCGCCAGAACGGGCAAGTACGCGAAGGTGTAACGGCCGCTGTGAGTGGTCAATCGAACGGCGCCGACTTCGACGTCGACGCGGTTGTTGGCGTCGTCATTCGGAACCACTTGAAGAATCGGTCCCGGGGCCGCTGGCGAAGGTGTAACTCGCGTATTGTCTTGCGCATACGCGGCGGTGGCGAGGAGCATGAGGATTGCGATCGTGGCTGTTTTCATACCTCGAATAATAGGCATTTTGCGTGCCGTCCAGCGCCTGTTCAGCCTGCCGTTTTTCGAACGGGATTTCATTTACGGCACCGTCACCTTTGCCCGCGCGAATCCCGCCATTTTGCTGGCCTGATCGACGACGGCGACGGACAGGATGTTGTCGCCGGGGTTCATCGCGATCGTGGCCTTGTATGTGATCTTTTTCTCCCGGAAATCATCCTCGGCATCAACCGGGACCTTCACCGCGTGCGCGTTGCGGACCACCGTCGACGTCTTCTCACCGTTTCCGACGACGACGTAGATGGTGAAGTTGCCGACGAGCGTATCGCCCTGCGGCTCGAGGGTGATTGTCGGCGCCATGGTTACCTCGATCGGAACGCGGTACTCGGCGCCTTCTTTCTGCGGCGCGCCCGGTTTGACGCTGATTTCCCAAGCGTTGCGCGCGTCTGTCGTGTAGAGGTTGGCGATGACGCGCGTGCTCATCTCGTCCTGTGCCGGCCTTGCGCCGGCGATGTAGGTTTCGCGCGCGCGGAAGCGGTACTCCGGGTTTTTCATCTTCACGACGATTTTGCGAAGGTCCTGCGTGAAAGAGCCGCCGGGTTTGAAGCCGAGCGAGTAGTAAGAGTTGAGATCGTTCGCGACGGTTTGAAAGGCGGAGTCGAAGTTGCTGGTGTTCGTGACCGCCAGGCCGCCGCTGATGCGCGCCAGCGTCTGGTAGGCCATGGCGGTGTTGGTGAACGTCAGGAAGTTTTCGACGCTGTCAGACGGCGACGTCGTCTCAGCGCTCGTGGCGTCGCGTGTATCGGCGGCGTCGATCATGTAAAGCGCAACGCCGTTGGCGCTGGCCTCTTTGGCCGCGGCTTCGATCGAATTGCGCTGCATCGATCCCGTCTTGCCACTGATGCTCTCGTCGGTGAACGAGAGCCCAGGCATGTAGGTTGAGAACGCGTTGAAGAGCCATTGATATAGCTCGAGGCCGGGCTTTTCCGGCAGATGTGCGCCGGCGAAGATGATGACGTTCTTTCCTTCCATGCCCGCGAGCGCCGCGGTGATCTGGCCGAGCGCCGCCAGCGTGTTGCGGGCGCTGAAGATCTCCTCTTCGACGTGGCTTTCCACGTCGCCGGTGGCGTTCCGGTACGCATCGCGCCAGGAGAGCCTCGAACCTGGCTCCTTCGCGATCGAGATGGATTCGTTCACGGTCTGCTTCAGATGATCGAGCGAGGCGGCGCGATTGTACGCATTGCCGCTTTTCTTGATCGTCTCTACGCCAGCGCGGATGGCATTGCGGTCGCGTGTGAATGGCGTGATGACGGTCGTCTTCTGCGTGCAGAGGACCAGCATGACCTGATCGTGAGGGCCCAGTTGTTCAACAAATTTGTCGAGCGACTGCAGCACTTTGTCGCGGCGAAACGGATCGAGCGAGTAGTTGTCAACGAACATGACGATGTTGCGCGGACGGACTTCTACCGGAGTCTCTGCGGGCGTCGCAGGCACGGGCTGAGCAGGCGTGGCGATTGCGGCTGCGGCAGGAGCAAGCGCTCGCACTTCGGAGAGATTTGTGATCTCCCGCTTCTGGCCGTTCTCGAAGATTTCGAAATCGGCTTTGGTCAGGCCGGTGACCGGTTTGCCGGCTCGGTCGCGGACGACGACGTCGATGTTGACGACGCGCACTTCAATTGATTCGGCGGCTTCCTGCGCCAGCGATGCAGCGGCGATGAATGCGAAGATTGCTGCGATCACGATCCGTTTCACGATTTCACCTCGTTATGGATTCGCCGTGCGTCGATGCGCGACCGGTGTCAAGCCGCACGTTGCTGACGATTCGGCGCGCAACGCGGTGAGCGGTTCGGCGGCCACCCAGACGATGCGCTGCGCCTCAAGCGATGCGTTGAGACGGTTCACAGCGGCCTCCATTCCGGCCGGAGTGGAGATGTCGTCGACGCGGCCCCATGCCGCGGCCAGATCGGGACGCGCTCCGTCGGCAGACCAGACGAAGAGCGGCACGCCAACTTCATCGAGATAGCGGCGGACGACGGCAGGGGAGTAGAGGCTGGTGTCGGGCAATTTGCTGAGCACGAGCACGACCGCGCGCCGATGTCCTTTCTCGAGTGTGGCCAGCGCCGCGACGGCCACGGCATCGGTGAATTGCCGCGGCTCCGTCGCCGAAGGCACGGGCGAGAGGCGCTGCGTCAACAGCCACGCCACGTTGGCTGTTTTTCCGTGATTGACCGACTGCGGAAAGGCGATCGCGGTCGGCTCTCCCGGCGCGTTGATCGGACGCGAGACCGGCCAGAGAATCCGTTCCGCCGTCTCCGCGTCGAAGCGAGACTGCGCCGCGGGACTGACGATCGGCCGCGTAGCCGGATCGCGGACCATTACCACCAGCGCGTCGCTTTTCTCGATCGCGGTCGTTTTCAATGGCTTGCCGCCGGAAGCGAAGCAGCCCTCCGGACTGGAATCTCTGCGATCTGACATCACGAGCATCGCCGTGAGTTCGGACTCCACGGATCGCGCGAATGCGGTCGACAGAACGACGTCCCGCCGCGCCACTTCTCCATCTTCGAACTCCATCTCCGCCGACACCACATGCGGGTGCGCCGCATCGAGCTCGGGCAGCCGCGCGCGAAAGTCGCGCCCGATGCGGACGGGTGTTCCGTCGACCGAGAGCCTGGCGCCGGAGGCGATCTTGTGCAGCCGATGCCGTCCGACCAGTTCGGCTTCGACCGGACGCTGCCCATCGCGGCGGATGACGATCTCCAACTCCGCGGCAGGCCGCGCCATATTGATGACCTGCGCGATGCGCGTGATCTCTTTGCCGTCGGCGTCACATGCGATCGCCGTCAGTTCCCGCGGCGTGAGCGTGCTGCCAAAGTCGACGCGCGCCGACCAGGGGGCGCTCTCCATCCGCGCCACCTCGCGTCCGCCGAGCTCGATGCGCACGGATTTCACGCCGTCGTCCACGCGCAGAGTGACGTTCTGAAATCCCGTTACCAACCCGAGGAACAGGGATAGGAAGACGATTTGCGGCACGAGCTAATGTTCCGCCGAAGTGCTGACGATGTACAGGTCAGAGAGAAGCCGCGTGTAGCTGTAGACCGTTGTTGCGCCGTCGGGTGTGACGAGAATCGGGCCGACGTTGATGAGGCCCGCGGGATCAGCGGGCATCGCTTCGCGCCATTCCGTGCGGGCGCCCGTGGTGAGATCGACTTTGTAGAGCATCGCCGGAATCTTGCCGAAGGTGGCGACGAAGAGTGAACGGCCGTCCGAGGAAAAACGCGTTGGGACGTCGCCGTTTTTCAGCGCGGAAAACGCGACGGGCGCGCCGCCGGCGACCGGATAGAGATAGAACTTGCGGTCGGGGGCGCGGCCGAGGATGTAGCGGCCGTCGGGGGTGACCTGCGACGCGGCGACGTTTTCGGGGCTGATCGCACGCGGCGCGCTGCCGTCAAGCGCCTGAATCCAAAGCCGTGGCGGCCGATGTTCTTCGTTCCCCTGAAAGAAAATGTGCATTCCGTCCGGCATCCAGCGTGCGTTGCGATGATTGATGCGGTCGTGCGTGATCTGGCGCGGCTGGCCGGTTCCCGTTGGCAGCATCGTGATCTGCGCAGGCGTTCGATTGCGCGGAATCGACAGCACGCACTGCCCGTCGGGCGACAATCCCTCCGATGTGCCGTCGCCGAGGCGGACCGCTGGAGAGCCGTC
>DATART010000204.1:0-12337 GCA_036264035.1 Thermoanaerobaculia bacterium
CTGCGCTTCCGGCAGAAGGGTGCGCATCTCGAAGATGGAGATCATCGGCAGGAAGCGGAGGAAGAGCAGCAACAGGAAGAAGAAGAGCGCGATCGAGCCGCCGTACATCGCCCAGTCCCACTTCGTGCCGTGGTACATGCCCCACGACGACGGCAGGAAGTCGCGAGAGAGCGACACCGGGATGATGACGAACCGCTCCAGCCACATGCCGACGTTGACGAACATCGCGGTGATGAACAAGCCGGTCGTGGAGGTGCGCATGCGCCGGAACCACATCATCTGCGGTGCCAGACCGTTGCAGACGATGAGCATCGCGTACATCTTCCAGTACGGTCCGTGAACGCGGTTCAGCCACATGTAGCGCTCGTAGCCGTTGCCGCTGTAGAACGCGAAGAAGGCCTCCATCGCGTAGGAGTAGAAGACGATCATGCCGGTGGCCAGCATGATCTTGCCCATGTTCTCGAGGTGCTTCATGGTGATGAAGTCTTCGAGCTTGAACATCTTCCGCGCCGGGATGGCCAGCGTTAGCACCATGGCGAAGCCGGCGTAGACGGCGCCCGCGACGAAGTACGGCGGGAAGAACGTGGCGTGCCATCCCGGGATCTGGGCGACGGCGAAATCGAAGGAGACGATGGTGTGGACGGAGAGGACGAGCGGCGTGGACAATCCAGCTAACAACAAATACGTCGACTCGTAGCGGAACCAGTGCTTGGCCGAACCACGCCAGCCGAGGGAGAGCATCCCGTAGATAGCGCGTGCGACGTTGCCGCGGGCGCGGTCGCGCAGCGTGGCCAGATCGGGGATCAGTCCGACGTACCAGAAGAGCGCGGAAACGGTCGCATAGGTCGAGACCGCGAAGACGTCCCACATCAACGGGCTGCGGAACTGCGGCCACAACGTCATCGTGTTCGGGTAGGGGAAGAGCCAGTAGTCGTACCACGGCCGTCCGGTATGCAGCGCGGGATACAAGCCGGCCGCGGCGACGGCGAAGAGCGTCATCGCTTCGGCGAATCGGTTGATCGACGTCCGCCACTCCTGGCGCAGCAATAAAAGGATTGCCGAGATCAGCGTCCCGGCGTGCCCGATCCCGATCCACCAGACGAAGTTGAGGATGTCGAAGCCCCAGCCGACCGGATGGTTGATGCCCCAGATGCCGACGCCGACGATGATCAGCTTGCCGATGGTGGCGGTGAGGATCATGACGCCGAAGACGCCGACCGCCAGGCCGAGGTACCACAACTTCGGCATCTGTTTCCGCAGGACGATGGAGCTGATCTGATCGGTGACAGACGCGAAGGTGTGCCCCGGCTCCACCGTCGGAACGGGGATGAAACGCTCCGGGATCTCTTGCGTGACCGGGCGGATTTCGTGGGCTGGGGTGAGGTTTGCCATGACTAAGACGAAAGGCGAATGTTGAATGTTGAGTGTTGAATGTTGAATGATGAATGAGGCTTCGCCACGAGCGGCCGACGCGCCCCTCGGCTCCTCCATTCAACATTCAACATTGAACATTCAACATTCAACATTTGCTTTATCCCTTGATCTCAGGATTCGGGTTTTTGATCGCGCCGAGGTATGTCGTGCGCGGTCGTGTATTCAATTCGGCGAGTAATGCGTAGTTCGTCGGCTCGGTTTTAAGCGCGGCAACGCGACTGTGCGGATCGTTCATATCTCCGAACACGATCGCATCCGTCGGGCAGGCCTGCTGGCAGGCGGTGACGACTTCGCCGTCGCGGACGCGGCGTCCCTGTTTTTCGGCGTCGATCTTTGCGGCATTGATGCGCTGGACGCAGTAGGTGCACTTCTCCATCACGCCTCGGGTGCGGACGGTGACGTCGGGATTGCGCTGCGCTTTGAGTGCGGGCGTCTCGTAGTCGCTGTAGTGGAAGAAGTTGAAGCGGCGCACTTTGTACGGGCAGTTGTTCGAGCAGTAGCGCGTGCCGACGCAGCGGTTGTAGGTCATGTCGTTCAGACCTTCGCCGCTGTGCGACGTGGCGCCGACCGGACAGACCGGCTCGCACGGTGCCTGCTCGCACTGCATGCACGGCACCGGCTGGTGAAACACTTCGGGATTGTCCGCGTCGCCCTTGTAGTAGCGATCGATGCGCAGCCAGTGCATCTCGCGCTCGGCCAGCACCTGCTCCTTGCCGACCACCGGGATGTTGTTCTCCGACTGGCAGGCGACGACGCAGCCGTTGCAGCCGGTGCAAACGGACGTGTCGATGACCATCGCCCACGCGTGCGACTTGGAGTAGTCGTACTTCGGGTACATCGTCTCCGGGCTTTGCTCTTCTTCGCGCTTGTAGTCGTGCGCAAAGTCGGGTTTCTTCAGATACTCGGCGAACGAAGCCGACCGGATGATGCCGCGGTCGGCGCCGACGTCGCTCGCATTCAGGCTCTGATGCTCCTGCGTGCAGGCGACGTCGTACGGTGCGGCGTTCGAGACCGCGATGTCCGCGCCCGGACCGCCATTCAGCGAGTCGGAGAAACGGAACGGCGTCAGGTCGACGCCCATCGTGTTCCCCGAAATGTGGAACGACTCGAGGTCGGGGCCGTACATCCCTTTCGTATCCGGCGACGGCGTGGCGATCTTGCCGCCGCGTGTGCGGCCGTAACCCATGAACATCGTGATCGTGCCGTCCGCATGTCCGGGAACGACCCAGATCGGAGTGCGGATCGTGCGGCCGCGATACTTCACGTCGGCGAGCAGCGTCTGCTTCTCGTTTTCGAGACCGTCGCGGCGTTTGTTGTCGTAGCCGAGGGCGATGGCGGTCTTCGGACTGATGAGAGCGACGTTTTCCCAGCAGATCTTCGTCTGCGGTTTCGGCAGCTCCTGCAGCCAGGCGTTGTTCGCGTAGCGGCCGTCGTAGATGTTCGGATCGGGAAGGATGCGTAGTTCGTACGAAGACGTTGTCGGTTGTCGGTTTTCCGTTGTCGGGAGCGCGGTCGTTCCGCCGGCAGCTCTTGCCGGCAAAGCCGATCCGGCGATCACCCCGTCGTTCAGCCACTTCCGCCAGGTGGCGTCGAAGTTGAGCGCTCCCGCTTTCGACTGCCAGTACGTGCGCACGACGTCGTAGGGCGATGCATCCAATCCGCCGAGGAGTGCGCCGAGCAGTTCGTGCGGCGAGCGGCCGTTGTAGAGCGGCGCGATCAGCGGCTGGACGATCGAGACCGTCCCGTCGTGCGCGCGCGCGTCGCTCCACGACTCGAGGTAGTGCGTCTCGGGGATGTGCCAGTGCACGTGCATCGACGTCTCGTCGTAATACGGCGAGAGATGCGCGCGGAAGGGCACCTTGTCCATCGCCTTGACGAACGCGAGATCGACCGGCGCGTCATAGACCGGGTTGCCGCCGAGGATGATGAGCGTCTTGACCGCGCCGGCGTTCATGTCGGCCACGAGTTGCTTGAGCGAATCGAGCTGATTGACCGGCGCGACTTCGACGGGATCGGTGATCGTGATCGTCGAGCCGATGTTGCCGAGCGCCTGATTGATGGCCATGGCGATGGCGTGGACCGCGGGCGGCTGCTCCTCGCCGGCGACGACGATGCTGGCGCCGCGGTTCTTCTGGAGATCGCGGACGAGGGCGGGGATGACGTTGTCGGTTATCGGTTGTCCGTTGGCCCCACCACCCGCGCCGAGGGCAGACGCGATCGCGCGCGCGTAGGCCTCGACCTGCGATGGTTTCACTGCAAGACGGTGATCTGCGATCGATCCTGTGCCGGTGGGGCCGGACTCGATCGCGTACAGGCGGTTAATCGACGTCGTCCCCTTGCGCACTTTGCGGCGGCTGGAGAAATCACGCGCGTAGCGGAGGTGGCCGGGGCCGCGTTCGAGGAAGTCGGAGTCGAGCGAGACCACGACGTTCGCTTTGTCGAAGTGGTAGACGGCGTTGGCGTAGCCGCCGAAGGCAAGACGCAATCCTTCGCGGACGTTGTGCCCGCCGGCCGGCTCCCATTGATGCCACTTCGCGCCCGGCGATTGCGCGAGGAACTGTTGAATCTGCGCGCCGAGCGTCGGCGAAGTGGTCGTCTGCGTCAGCAACCGCACGCCGCCGCCCTTCAGCGCCGGCGCCAGCGTGGCCAGGAACTCGCTCCACGTCGAGATCTCGCCGAGGTGGCGGACGACCTGGGAGCGATCGGGATCGTAGAGGCCGAGGATCGATGCCTGCATCCATGAATTCGTCGCGCCGAGACTGGACGGATGATCCGGATTGCCTTCGATCTTCGTCGGCCGTCCCATGTGGCTCTCGACCAGAACGCCGTGCGCGTAGCCGCTGATCGGCATCGCCGAGGCGAAGAAAAGCGGCTGGCCGGGAATCAGATTTTCCGGCTGCCGAACGTAGGGGACGATCTTCTCCGCGGGACGGTTGCAGGCAGCAAGTCCGCCGAGGGCCATCGACGCGCCCATCAACTTCACGAAATCGCGCCGGTCGACGCCGCGCTCCAGCGCCAGCGCGCCGGCCGGGAACTCCGTCTCCACGACCTGCTCGAAGTCCTCGCGCGACAACTCGTCGAGGCTCCGCCAGTACTCGGGGCCGAGGCGTTTCTTGAAGCGCGTCAGATTCAGTTCGTTCGGGTCGTTCATGATGTTTGCGGGGTGTGGGGAGTGGGGTGTAGGGCGTGGGAGAGGATCAACATCAATTCCATCGGTCTCCCACTCCCCACTCCCCACCCCCTAGTAATGGCACGTCGAGCAGCTCGTCAACTTCTGAATGTTGTACTCCTGCACCAGCTTCGGGCCGATGCTCTCCTGATCGTTCGTGATGTAGGCCATGTTGAAGACCTGGTTGCGAGGGCGGACGAACTTCTCCGGCGCGCGGTGGCAGCTCAGGCACCACTCCATCGTCAGCGGCGAGGCCTGATAGGTCAGCGGCATCATGTCGATGCGGCCGTGGCAGCTGGCGCATCCGATCCCTTTCGCCACGTGGATGGAGTGATTGAAATGGACGAAATCCGGCAGCCGGTGCACGCGCGACCAGACGATCGGACGTCCTGTCGCGAAGCTGGCGCGGACCGGCTCCAGCATCTCGGCGTTCGTCCAGATCTGTGAGTGGCAGTTCATGCAGGTCTGCGTCGGCGGGATGCCCGCGAAATTCGATGTCTCGACGCTGGTGTGGCAATAGCGGCAATCGATCCCCAGTCCGCCGGCGTGATGCTGATGGCTGAACGGCACCGGCTGTTCGCGCTCGATCCCTTGATCGGTGGCGTACGGCGAGCGGACCACGCCGCCGATCGCCCACAGCACGAAGGCGACGGCGAACACGGCGCCGAAGATCGTGACGCGGGCGAGAGTATTGGCACTACGGTGGAAAATTTGAGCCATCTACAGGCTGCTACCTCGGAGGGATACGACGGCCGCGATCATATCCAAAAGAGTCGGTGACGCAAGACACGGTATTCAGTGCGCTGCACGAAGGATGCACGAATCAACTCCGCGTTTCCGCGGCTCCGCGCGAAACACCTCCCGAAATCACGAGCGCCATGACACTCGCGCTGTCCACCGACAGCGCCTCCACCCGCTCGCGCGCGACGACGACCAGCGTCCCAGCCATGCTGTACGAAAACGGCAGATAGACGGCGATTTGTCCGGGAAGCGCGAGAAATCCGAGGTCGTCCTGGGTGATGAAGCCGAGCGTGCGGACGCCTTCGGTGATCGTCACCGCCACCGGCTGATCGAACCGTTTCTTGTCGCCGACGAACGCCTCGAGCAGGTCCTTGATCGACGCGTAGATCAGCCGCACCAGCGGCGCGCGCGTGAACAGCGTCTCCGTCAGCCTCAGAAACTTCCGGACGAAAAAATTCGACGCCACGGCGCCGATGGCGATGATGGCCACGATCGTGATCGCGAACCCCGCTCCGGGCGTCGGCAGGTTGAGGAGCCGGTCAATCCGGACGAACGCCTCGTACAGCAGATACAGCGTCAACGCGATCGGCACGACGATGACGAGGCCACGCAGGAAGTTCTTGATGAGCCAGTTCATGGGGTGATGGTAAGGGGGATACGGTTCACGCGGAGACGGAGAACGCGGAGAGAGGCACTGCTTTTCTCCGCGCCCCCCGCGTCTCCGCGTGAAAATGCTTTACAATCCCGCGCCCTTACCCTGCGGAATCACCGCAAACAAATTCTTGGAGGACCTATGAAGTCATGGATCACGCGCACGCTGGTCCTGGCGATGCTGATGGTCTGCATCGCCGGCGTTGCGCAAGCGCAAAGCGCGGCAACAACCCATCCGGCCGGAAACGCTCCGGTCGCGGCGCAGGAATCGAGCCTGGCCGGTCAGCCCGCCGAGGCGCAAACTGAGGCCAATCTCGTATTGCCGGATTTGAGCTCGGCCACCTTTCTCGGCGGCATCAGCGGACAGAAACTGCTGCTCTACGGACTGGTCGTCTGCGTCCTCGGGCTGCTCTTCGGCTTCGTCATGTACGTCAAGCTCAAGAAGCTCGAAGTGCACAAGTCGATGCTCGAGATCTCGGAGCTGATCTACGAGACCTGCAAAACGTATCTGCAGACGCAGGGGAAGTTCATCCTGCTGCTCGAGCTCTTCATCGGCGTCATCATGGTCTTCTACTTCGGCGTGCTGCGGCACTACGGATTGACGAAGACCTCGATCATCATCATCTTCAGCCTGGTCGGCATCGCCGGCAGCTACGGCGTGGCTTGGTTCGGCATCCGCGTCAACACCTTCGCCAACTCGCGCTCGGCCTTCGCCTCGCTGCGCGGCAAGCCGTTCCCGACGTACGACATCCCGCTCAAGGCCGGGATGTCGATCGGCATGCTGCTCATTTCCACCGAGCTCGTGCTGATGCTCTTCATCCTTCTGTTCATCCCGCGCGACTACGCCGGACCGTGCTTCATCGGCTTCGCCATCGGTGAATCGCTCGGCGCTGCGGCTCTGAGAATCGCCGGCGGCATCTTCACCAAGATCGCGGACATCGGATCGGACCTGATGAAGATCGTCTTCAACATCAAGGAAGACGATGCCCGCAACCCGGGCGTCATCGCCGACTGCACCGGCGACAACGCCGGCGACTCGGTCGGCCCGACCGCGGACGGATTCGAAACGTACGGCGTCACCGGCGTCGCGCTGATCACCTTCATCCTGCTCGCCGTGAACAACCCGATGGTCCAGACCCAACTCCTGGTCTGGATCTTCGTAATGCGCGTACTCATGATCGTCACCTCGGCCGTTTCCTACTGGCTCAACGGCGCGATCGCCGCGGCCAAGTACAAGACCGCCGACGTCATGAACTTCGAGGCGCCGCTCACGTCGCTGGTCTGGATCACCTCGATCCTTTCCGTCGGCGTCACGTACGCCGTTTCGTACCTGCTCATCCCCACGCTCGGCGGCGACGCCTCGATGTGGTGGAAGCTCTCCACGATCATCACCTGCGGCACGCTCGCCGGCGCGATCATCCCGGAGCTGGTGAAAGTCTTCACCTCCACGGAATCGCGCCACGTGCGGGAAGTCGTGACCGCATCGCGCGAAGGCGGCGCGTCGCTCAACATCCTGGCCGGCCTCATCGCCGGAAACTTCAGCGCCTACTGGATGGGTATCACCATCGCGGGATTGATGGGGATCGGCGCCTGGATCAGCAGCATGTTCCCGACCGGCGACGCCGCGCTGATGATCGCGCCCGCCATCTTCGCCTTCGGCCTGATCGCCTTCGGCTTCCTCGGCATGGGGCCGGTGACGATCGCCGTCGACTCCTACGGTCCGGTCACCGACAACGCGCAGTCGGTCTTCGAGCTGTCGACGATCGAATCGCTCCCCGGCATCGAAGCAGAGATCCAGCGCGACTTCGGTTTCGCTCCGTCATTCGAGAAGGGGAAAGAGTTCCTCGAAGCGAACGACGGCGCCGGCAACACGTTCAAGGCCACCGCCAAACCGGTGCTTATCGGCACCGCGGTCGTGGGTGCGACGACGATGATCTTCTCCATCATCGTCATGCTCACGAACAAGCTGACTGTCGACACGGACAAGCTCTCGCTGCTCCATCCGCAGTTCCTGCTCGGCCTCGTCGTCGGCGGCGCGGTCATCTACTGGTTCACCGGCGCATCGACGCAGGCTGTCTCCACCGGCGCCTACCGCGCGGTCGAGTTCATCAAAGCGAACATGCACCTCGACGCCGGCGCCACGAAGGCCTCGGTCGAAGACTCGAAGAAGGTCGTGGCCATCTGCACGCAGTACGCGCAGAAGGGGATGTTCAACATCTTCCTCACGGTCTTCTTTTCAACGCTTGCCTTCGCCTGTTTCGAGCCGTTGTTCTTCATCGGCTACCTGATCTCGATCGCACTCTTCGGCCTCTACCAGGCCATCTTCATGGCCAACGCCGGCGGTGCGTGGGACAACGCGAAGAAGATCGTGGAAGTGGAGTTGAAGGAGAAGGGAACGCCGCTTCACGCCGCCACGGTCATCGGCGACACAGTCGGCGATCCGTTCAAGGACACCTCCTCGGTGGCCATGAATCCGGTCATCAAGTTCACGACGCTCTTCGGCCTTCTCGCCGTCGAGCTGGCCGTGGAGATGACGAAGAACGGACAACAGGGACTGACGCGAATCCTGTCGATCGTCTTCTTCCTGATCTCGGCGATCTTCGTATACCGCTCGTTCTACGGGATGCGCATCCAGTCGCAGACCACCTCGCATTGACGCAGCCGATCGGTGATCAGTGGATCAGGACAAACGTGTCCTGGTCCACTGACCTTGCGGTTGCTGATACGGCCACCGAACACTGACCACTGGCCACGAATCCAATGACCAACTACGAACCGTTCGCCTGTTTCGGTCCGTGCTCGGCGCCCGCGTCGGCGATGCAGTGGGCCAGCATCTCCTGAAGCATGCGGTGATCGAGCGGCTTGGAGACGATGCCGCAGATGCGATAGCGCGCCACGCGCTCGCGATACTTCTCGGGCAGACCGCTGGCGATGATCGTGTGCGCCATCACTTCGGGCTTGCAACGCTCGATGTACTCCAGCACGCCGAAGCCGTCGATGCCGGGCATGAGCAGGTCGAGAACTACGGCGTCGTAGTGGGCATTGGCGATGTGCTCGATGCCTTCACGCCCGTTTTCGGCGATGTCGACCACCATTCCGATGCGGCGTCCGAACACCGCCACCAGCTCGGCCGACATCGCGTCGTCATCGACGACCAGCAGCCGTCTCGTTGTTTCCTCGGAACGCGCCTCAAACGGTCGCACCGCCGCCACGACCGCCGACACGAGCTTGCGATAGCTGAACGGCTTCCGGAAAAGACGCGACAGCAATTGCGGCGCAGTGTTCATCACCGTCTGCTCGGACATGCCGGTCATCAGGAAGACGCGGTCGAGAAGTTTCGGCTGCTCCATGTCGATGAAGTTCAGCACGCCGAATCCGTTCAAGCCGCGGTGGATGATGAGGTCGAGGATGACCGCGCTGTACTCGTGCGCGCGCAACTTTTCGATGGCGGCGTAGCCTTCTTCCACGAAATCGACGACAAATCCTTCGCGCTCGAACGGAAGCCTCAGGATCAGTTCGGCGGCGCGGTCGTCTTCGACGATGAGTATCCGATCTTGTTTCACTACGGAGGTAAGTATATGCTGCGACGTCTCCCAGGCAACAGTTTCCATCATCGGCGCGCAATTTGCGCGTGAAGAACGGCTATGTTCACTGCTGACGCTTTACTGAACGCCGTCAGCCAGGCGGTCCTCGCGACCGATGGCAGTGGCATCGTCGTCTTTTCGAATCCCGCCGCGGACAAGCTGTACGGCGGCGCGGCGTCGACGGTGACCGGCCGCAACCTCGCTGCGCTCATTCCCGATCAGGACGTCGATGAGTTGTTTGCCGCCGTGCGAAAGGAAGGCTCCTGGTCCGGCGGGCGGCGCAGCCATGATGGCGACAATCTTTCCTTCATCACCGCATGCGCGCTTCGCGATGGCCAGGGCCAGATTGAGGGGTTCGTTATCGTATCGACGCAGCTCGACGGCCTCGATCTCCCGCGCGTCGTCGATGAGAGCGAGCGCCTTCGCCTCGAGAACCGCCTCCTCCAGGCAGAACGCATTTCCAGCCTCGGACGCCTCGCCGCCTCGGTCGCGCACGAGTTCAACAATGTGCTGATGGGCATTCAGCCGTTCATCGATCTGCTCACCAAACGCGCCGGCCAGGATCCGACCGTGAAGCTCGCCGCTCCGCGGATCGCTGACGCCGTCGCGCGCGGCAAACGAATCACGCAGGAGATCCTTCGCTTCACGCGCATCGGCGAACCGACCCGCGTCCCCGTCAACGTCGCCGAGTGGTTACAGGCCTTCGTGCCGGAGCTCGTCCAACTGGCCGGACCGCTCGTGACCCTGACCACGGTCTCCGACCCATCGCTGATCATGCTCGCGGACGCGCATCAGCTGCGGCAGGTCTTCGCCAACCTGGTCGTCAACGCCCACCACGCCATGCCCAATGGCGGCCGGCTGCAAGTTCGCGCGAATCGTGATTCGATGAGCGACGGCAATGGCGAGCCGGTCCCCGCGGTCCATTTTTCGATCAGCGATACCGGCGTGGGCATCCCACAGGACACGCTGCTCTACATCTTCGAGCCGCTCTTCACGACGAAGAAATTCGGCGGCACCGGCCTCGGTCTCGCCGTCGCCTCGCAGGTCGTGCAACAGCATCACGGACACATCTACGCCGAGAGCACGCTCGGCGAGGGAACGACGTTTCACATCCTGATTCCGGCAACGTCCGCGGCTTCGGTCGTCGCCACGCGGCAACAAACGACGCCGCGCCGCGTACGTCCTCCCATGCGCGTGACGATGATCGAAGACGACGAGTCGGTCGGCGCCGGGCTCGTAGCGATCCTCGATTTCGAAGGCATCTCAACCGATTGGGTCCGCCTCGGCGCCGAGGCAGTCTCGCGCATCGACGCCGATTTTCCCGACGCCGTCATCCTCGACCTCGGCCTTCCCGACCTCGACGGCATGCAGGTCTACGAACAGATCGCCGCCCGCTGGCCCGACCTCCCGGTTCTCTTCTCCACCGGCCACGGCGACCGGAACCTCCTGACCCCGCCGAACGGCCGGAAGGTCGGCTACCTCCAGAAGCCATACGAGTCGGACGAACTGCTCGCCGCGCTCGATGAGCTTTTGGCGTGAGCCTGTAGCGGCCGCCTCCGCGGCCGCGCAATCGTCGGCGCGCTCGAACCCCGCGCTTTGCGCGGGGCTGCATTGGTGAGCGCGCCTTCGCGCGCTCCTGAGTCCTGACGAAACCCCCCAAAGCGGAAAGAGCGTCGTATGCCTGCAGAAGCCGTACGTCTCGGACGACTTGCTCTCGCTGGACGAGCGTTTGAGGGTGACTCGCTGCACGAAGCGCGAGCTTCGCGCGCCGTATTCGCGCGCGAAGGCGCGCTCACCAATCCAGCCCCGCGCTCGGCGCGGGGTCAACAGCGGGAACGAAGTCCGTGGCCGCGGAGGCGGCCACTACAAATGCGCGCTACTGCCCCTTCACTTTCGCAAAAAACGCCACCAACTTCGGCGACCACGCGCCCGTGTCCAGGCGCAGCGCCTGATTCAGACGCAGCGCCGATTGCATATCTGCGGTTGCGCTGGCGAGGAGGGGATCGCCGTTGCGCGACAGCATCGCCTGCGTGTAGCGCTCGCATCCGCGGAGGAGGTAGGCCTCGGCGCTGTCCTTCGCGGCGAGGAGTTGCGTCAGCGCCCGATCGGATGACGCCAGATCGCCCGCGGCGAACGCGCGGTACGCCGACTCGAGCCGTGTTCGCGTCGGATCGGGTGCCGCCGGTAGCGGAGCGACGGCGACTTCCGGCGGCTTGCGCGCATCGAGCTCGCGATTTTTCGCCGCGACGTCGTCGACGATGCGCTGGATCGTTTTCGCGTCGCTGCCCGGTTTCAATTGCCGTTCGATGCGTTGCGCATCGGCGACCGAAAGCTTCATCGCGATCAGCCGCCGCCGATAGGCCTGGATGGCCAACTGCGCATTGACGAAATCCTCGCTGGCCGTCTCCGGCTGAACCTCCGGCTTCTTCACCTCGGCTTTCGGCTGCGGAGCGGGCTGCGGCGGCGGAACGGTTTGTGTGACAGGCGCAGGAGCTTTCGGCTGCGGCACGTCGTCGAAAGGAACCACGATGTCGCCCGGTGCCACTTTCGGCTGCGTGACGGGCGGCTTCACAGGCCGTGCAGCCCGTTGCTTTTTCGCGTCATCAGCCGCCTGGGCGAACATCGCGCGCGCGTCCTCGGCGATGTCCGCCGCGCGTTTGTACGCGCGCACGTCGATGCCGGCCTTCGCATTCGTATCCTTCGCCTCGGACAGCTTGCGCTGCGCGGCGTGGTACGTGTCGCTGTGATCGCCGCCGGC
>DATART010000209.1:0-9779 GCA_036264035.1 Thermoanaerobaculia bacterium
CCAACGCCTCGCCCTAACCAACCTTCAGTCCCATCGCGATGGCTGCTCCTCCGGTTGCCATTCGGAACAGGTGTCAACCGACAAACCGCGCCAGCTCCGTTCCTTCCTCGAATCAATGATCCAACACGCCGAAAAAGTGCATACTTGCGCGTGCTCCAGCATCAAAGTCAGTTCGCCAGCATCGTCAAGGGCGAAACCGGCCATCCAAACGCAAATTCATCGGTCGTCGCCCGAACGGTGAGAAATGCGGGCTAATGTCAACGTTCCTGCCAGTCGAAGGGCAAACGAGAAGACGCCCCGGGAATCTCACCGCCGTCGAGCGATCAATGAACCCCCCGCATTATTGCTGGGACTTTCGCGAGCAGGCTCCTCCCGCTCAGGCTGAGCGGTCTTAGAAGTTGACCGACAGCCCGCCGAGGTAGCGGCGCGTGCTGCCGTCGGCGTCGAGGGCGTCGAGCAGGATGCGGGAGTTCTCGGAACGCGCAAGCTCGATGCCGAGGAGGACCTTGAGGTCGAGCGGAAGATGCAGCGACTGTGCGACGCGGAGGTCGACGCGATGTGTGCGATATGCGTCGCCGCCATTCGGTTGCGGCTGTTGGATCTGGCGATAGGAAACGGCCAACGTCGTGCGCGTCGGTGAGAAGGTCGATTCGACGTCGCCCGCCACGTACAGCTTGTCCATTCCGCGCGCGTTGACGGTGGGATGGCTTGGAGTGGCCGTGCCGGCCATCGACGAAACGTCGAGCAGGAACCGGCTGCCCAGCTCTTTCCGGAACGCGACGCGAAGATCGCGGCGGACGTCGCCGGCGTCGATGTAGAGCCCGTCCCAGAAGTGTTCGAGTCCGTCGGTGAAGACGATGCGCAACGGCGTGTCGGCGGCGCTGACGCTGCCGATGACGCTGAAATGCTCGCGGGCCGTGTCGCCGGAGACGATGCCGGCCGAGTACGCGTAGTGCGGCAGCAGGCGCGAGTCGTCGGACCAGACGATGACGCTCGGCAGCGTGTTCTGGTGCATCGCGTCGACGACCTTGTACATCCCCGAAACGACGATGGCGGTGTCCCTGCCAATCTTCACTTCCGCACCAGAACGCGGCGCCCACTCGGTGCCGTACAGGCCAACGCGGCTGGACATGCCGTAATTGACGGTGAAGGCCGGGACGATTTCAAACTTCGCGTTCGCGGTGAGATCGGCGGTGCGAAGCGTCGGTCCCGTCACCGTGCCCGGCGCGCCGCGAAGACTTTCCTGCGTCACGCGCAGCGAAACGCCGACTTCGTTGCGGCGCGTCTGAATAACGCTTGTGCCGCCGGCGATCTCGATCAGATCCGAGCCCGGCGTCGCCGCGAAAAGATTCTGCTGCGCGAGATAACGCACCTGCACGCGCGAACCGCCGTGCTCCCATTCGAAATTGTGGGAACGGATGTCGGCCTGATGCGAGTCCTCGGGAAGGTCGTCACGATATCGCCACCAGGAACGAGTCGAAGCGAGCTTGTACGAATCGGTCGGCGACGAGCGCAACTCGATCTGAGCGGCGCTGGCCTGCGCGGCAGGTGTGCCAAACGAGTCGCCGTCGGTCGGATCCTCGACGCGATGCAGGTTGCCGCGGAAACCGAGCTGCCAGTTCTCGCCGATGCGGCTCTGCAGGCCGAAGGCGGTCTGCGCGAAGGCCGCACCGGAGGCGGACGTCGAACCCGACGACATCCCCGTCATCGACGTCATGTCGCCGCGGAAACGGGGCATCTCGTAGGCGGCAGTGGCGGCCGGACCGATCGGATCGGGCGGCGGCGTCATGACCATGTCGATCTCGCGCAGGATGTCCGGAGGCAGCGAGCCGCGGATTTCCCACATCTGCTGATTCGTTCCGCGAGCCTGTTTTTCCGCCTCCATCTTCAACTTTACGCGATGGTCTTTCTTCGTCGGAACGATCGTCTCGATGGCGGGCGCGAAGCCGTACTTCATCGCAATGATCTTGTAGACGCCGGCGGGAAGCTGCGGCAGCGAAAACGTTCCGTCGCTGGCGCTGAAGGTCTGGATGGCGTCGAGGCTGTTGAGGTTCAGCGCGATGACGAGCGCGTTGCCGACAGGGCGCGTGGAGCTGGTGACGTTGCCAAGAACCTGCAGGAAGGCGGGAAGCGGGACCTCGGATTGCGCAGGGACAGCGAGGATGACGATGGCGGCAGAAGCAATCGCAATCGCACGCAGTCGGCGCATAGGCTCTCCTCCTTCGTTCCCGGCAAACGAGTCTAAGGAGTCGTTTGCCGGGAGTCAAATGGCGGAACGTGAGGTTTCGGTGAGAAGTTCCTCACGCGGCGGCAAACTCAGCCTTTGACTCGATGGACGCGCAGCAGGTTTGTTTTCGCGCGCTGATAGATCGGCGATCCCATGAGAATCACCAGGCGGTCTCCGGGTACGACGATGTCGCGGCTCAGCAGGAAATCGTCGACGCGGTCGACGATCTGCTCGTGATATTCGCCGACGTCGCGAAGGACGAACGGTTGCACGCCCCAGAGGATGTTCATACGCCGCGCGACCCAGCTCGACGGCGTCAGCGCGATGATCGGCTGCTTCGGACGAAACTTCGACATCAGCCGCGCGGCGAACCCGGTCTGCGTGAAGACGATGATGAACTTGGCGTCGAGCTGCTGCGCCGCGTAGTTCGCCGCTCCAGCCAGCGCGTCGGTGAACTCGTCAATCTCCGACGAAACGCGGAAGGGCTCGCGGCTGCCGGCGACTTGGAATTCACGATTCTGTTCGGCGGACATGATGATGCGGGCCATCATCTGCACCGCTTCGACCGGGTACATGCCCGAGGCGGTTTCGGCGGAAAGCATCACGGCATCCGATCCATCGAAGATCGCATTCGCCACGTCCGAGGCCTCGGCGCGCGTCGGCCGCGAATTCGTCGTCATCGACTCGAGCATCTGCGTCGCCGTGATCGCAAAGCGGCCCCAGATACTGGCCCGCTGCAACACGCGCTTCTGCACGATCGGCACGGACTCCGGCGGAAGTTCTACGCCGAGGTCGCCGCGAGCGACCATGACACCATCGCTGACGTCGACGATGTCTTCGAGCGCATCGATCGCCTGCGATTTTTCGAGCTTGGCGACGACATTGATCTCGTCGCCGCCCAGGTCGTGAAGCAGCGAACGCAATTCGACGATATCGCTGCGGCGGCGGATGAACGACGCGGCGATGTAGTCGAGTTGATTGGCGACCGCGAACGCGACGTCTTCACGATCCTTCTCGGTGATCGCTGGAATCGTCAGTTCCGTGTCGGGGAAGTTCATCCCCTTCTTCGACGAGATCGGGCCGCCGTGAATGACGCGCGTCAGCACCTTTGGGCCGTCAACGGCGGCGACGACCAGCTCGACCAGACCATCGTTGATGAGTATCCGCTGTCCGAGTTGCACCTCGACCGGCAGCGGCGTGAACGGCGTGGAGACGATCGACGCGTTCCCGATCAGCGGGTCGGTGGTAATTGTGAACATCTGGCCTGTTTTCAGTTGAATCACGCCATCGACCTCGCCGATGCGAAGCTTCGGCCCCTGAATATCGCCGAGGATCGGAACGTACTTGCCGTGATCAGTAGAAACGCGACGGATGATCTCGATGAGGCGAAGTTTGTCGGCCTGGGTGCCATGCGAGAAGTTCATCCGGAAGACATCGACACCGGATGTGAGGAGACGGAGGACCAGCTCTTCAGACGCGCACGCAGGACCGAGCGTGGCGATGATTTTCGTTCGGCGCATCAGGCAGTCGCGGTGAGCGCAGGCTGCAACGACCGTCCCACCACCTTCGCGATTGCGTCGCACTCGCGCACGATTTGCGCGAACGCATCAGGCAGGATCGCCTGCGGTCCGTCGGAGAGCGCTTCCTCCGGCTTGTGATGGACTTCGATCAGCACGCCGTCCGCGCCTGCGGCGATCGAGGCGCGCGACATCGGCGCGACCTTGTTCCGCTTGCCGGTGCCGTGGCTCGGATCGACGAGCACCGGCAGATGGCTGATGCGTTTGATGGCCGGGATGATGGAGAGATCGAGCGTGTTGCGCGTGTGGTCGGCGAACGTCCGCACGCCGCGCTCGCACAGAATTACGTTGTAGTTTCCCTCGGCCATGATGTATTCGGCGGACAGCAGCAACTCTTCGAGCGTCGCCGACATCCCGCGCTTCAAAAGCACCGGCTTGCGCGCGCGGCCGGCCATCTTCAGCAGCGAGAAGTTCTGCATGTTCCGCGCGCCGATCTGGATGCAGTCGGCGTACTTGTCGACCAGTTCCAGCGCCTCGTTGTCGATCGCTTCGGTAACGATGGGAAGATCGAACTCCTCGCGGACGCGCGCCAGAATCTCCAATCCTTCCTCGCCGAGTCCCTGAAACGAGTAGGGCGAGGTGCGTGGCTTGTACGCGCCGCCGCGGAAGAGCTGGCCGCCGGCGTTCCTGATTCCCTCGGCGATGGCGCGGGCCTGATCGAGCGATTCAACCGCGCAGGGACCGCCGACGACGATGATGCCGTTCCCGCCGACTTCGACGCCGCCGACATTGATGATGCTGTCATCCGGCCGCGCTTCGCGGCTGACCAGCTTATAGGCGTGCGAGACGCGGATGACTTCCTTGACGCCCGGATAATTTTCGAGGACTTCGGGATCGGCAGTCCCCGGCTTTCCCGTGATGCCGATGGCGGTGCGGTTCGCGCCGGGGATGGCGTGGGCCTTGAGGCCCATGCGCTCAATGTGGCGGACGACGGCTTCGATCTGATCGGGCCGGGCCCCGGCTTCCATGACGACGAGCATCTGGTCAGTATAATCGAGCGTTCTGAGGCGCCATTCCGGGAGACTCTGATGAAGAAAACGCTGATCGTCGCCGCCCTCGCCCTCCTCACCGCCACGCACCTGTTGGCTGCGTATTGGGTGGTGATGAAGGACGGCACACGTTACGAGGCGCGCGCGAAGTGGACGATCGTGAACGGCAAAGCAACGATAACGCTCACGAATGGCAACCTGATCACGCTCGATCCGGCTGCCATCGACGTCGCAAAGTCGGAGGAAATGACACGCCTCGGCGGCGGCCGCCTCCTCGGAGTGGAGCAACGGGCGGCGCCAACGTCGAAGGCGTCCGAGCTCGGCAGCGCGATCCGCCTGAGGGCCCTGCCGCAATCGCAGGCCGCTGGTCCGGCCGCCGCTACGGAAACCGTCGCCATCCCGCCGGGGGCTGGCCTCGATCCCATCGTAATCAGCAAATTCGAACGCGCATTCGAAGACATCGGCATCTTCGAGCACAAGGTGATTTCAACCGGTCCTCACTCATTCCGCGCCGACCTCACCGCCGACAATGAGGATAAGGTCTTCAAGACGCTGACCGCGACGGCGTTCCTGATGATGCACAACGCCGGCGTGGCGGGAGTGCAGATCGACGCCGCCGATCTTTTCATGAAGACCACCACGGGCGGCGCCGCCGGACGCTTCCACCTCACTCGCGACGACGCCCAGGCCCTCGACTCAAAGACCATCACCCCGCAGAACTACTTCGTTCTCAAAGTACTTTTCTAATCGCAGGCACGACCTCAGCATTGCGCTCGTCCAATGTCCGTAGCCGAACCGGAGAGCGACCAATCCCCGCCGCTGAAGTTCCGGATCCTTCGTGCCGTTCCGGTTCTGCTCGTCCTCGGGTTGCTCGTGCACTTTCTGCTGCCCCGCCTGGACACGATCGAGGATTCACTGAACACGTTGCGGACGCTCGTGCCCTGGGCGATCGGCTTGAGCTTGATCATGGAGATCCTCAGCTACGTCGCGAATGGGGCGTTGCTGCAGTCGGTCATTCAGCTGGCGGGCGAGCGGATGTCGTTGCGGCGGGCGGCGGCGATCGAGATCGGGGCGGGATCGGTGGCGCTCGTCGCCGCGGGCGCGCTCGGATTCGGGGCGGCAATCTACAAGTGGACGCGGCGGCGCGGCGTCTCCGCGGACGCCGCGCTGCTGGCGAGCTGGTTGCCGTCCGTGTTCGACGCGGCGGCGCTGGTGGTTTTCGCGCTCGTTGGCGGCGTCGAGCTACTTCTGCTTCATCAACTCTCGCGCGTGACGGTCGTGGCGTTGTCGATCGTCGTTTCGTTCCTCGCGATCGTCATCGGCGGTGCGATCGCGCTTCTGGCGCGGAACGATTGGTTGCTCGCGATCTCGACTCGCGCGGCGCGCCTTATGAAGCGGTTTCGTCCGAAGTGGAATGAGTCCGGCCTGCTTGCGGCAGCCGAGACCGCATCGGACATCTGGCAGAAGATGCGCGGCGGCGGATGGATGCTGCCGGCGTCATGTTCATTGATGGTGCTGACCTTCGATCTCCTTTGCCTTCGCTACGCGTTCCTCGCGGCGGGCCACTCGCTCCACCTCTCCCTGCTGCTTGCCGGCTACGGCGTCCCACTGCTCCTCGGCCGCGCCAGTTTCCTCCCCGGCGGAATCGCGGTCGTGGAAGTGGCCATGACCGCGCTGTACGGCGGCCTCGGCGTTCCGGCGAATGTGGCCGTGGTCGCGGTCCTCACCTATCGCTTGATCTCATTCTGGCTGCCGGCGCTTGCCGGGATCCCAATCGCGATCACGCTGCAGTCGCCGCAAAAAAGGTAGGTCATTCCCCCTTGTTTCCATAGTTGATGGTAGGGAAAGATTGACGGCCATACACACCTCATCATCAACCACTAACAATAGGAGGGATTATGGCTGCGAAGAAGGGCACCCCGATTTCATTCGATCTATCATCAGAGCACAGGAACGCCATCGAGTCGCTGGCCGGAGGCCGTACTGTCCGGCTCTCCGGAAAAGTCAGCGGCGGGAAAGTCGTCGTAGATTTTGTGGCGTGCAACGCGGCGTTCGTGGCATGCAATGCTGCATTCAATGCGTGCAACTCCGCGTTCAACGCGTGCAATTCGGCATTCACCGCCTGCAATTCTTCATTCAGCACGAAAGCCAAGAAGTAGCCATGGACGCCGTCGCGTCGTTGACGCTGCATGCGCTCAGCGAAGGGCGCGGCAAACCGCTGATGGGTTACGGGCGCTTGCTGCGGACCGCGTGCGCGAAGTCTCCGCCGCCGTACGGCGAAGCGTGGTACGGCGAAAAATACCGCGCCGTCGGACGCGATCCGTCATGGCTCGCGCAGTCGCTGATTGCGAACGCGCAGAAAGAAGGCGATGGCGCGCGCAAGCTGTGGATTCTGGCGTCGCGCGCGCGGGATCCGAAAATCGCGGAGAAAGTACGCATCCATGCGATCGACGAGTCGCGGCATTCGGCCCTCTATCTCCGAATGCTCGACATCACCTTCCCCGGCGCGGTAGGCGACGATCTTCGCCCATTGCTGAAAGAGATTCCGCCCGGCTATACGGTTCAACAGCGGCCCGCAAGGTTGCCGGAAGAGCCGGACGACGAGGTGCTCGACGAACTGATTCAGATGAACATCGGCGAGATCCGCACGAGGATCCATCAGCTGCTTCTTCGCCCGGTGATCACGGTCCACTGCGAGCGAAGCGACCGTGCGAGGCTCGAGCGCATCCTCGATTCGATTCTGTGGGACGAGACTAAGCACATTCGCTACACCGCCGAACTGATCGAGTCGGCGATCGCTGCGGGCGAAACGACGTTCGTTCGATCGACGATGCGGCAGCGGCTCGAGGAGTTCAACGAGATCACCTTGAAGGAGGTGCAAGGGCCTGACTTCGAGTGAGCGGGACATGGTCATCACGCCGGAGATGTATGACTCGATCTATGAACGCAGGGAGCAGCGGCGAGAGTTGGCGGTTCTGGATGGTCTGTCTCCGCGCGTCGCCGATTTCGGTTCCTCCGGGTTCCTTCGCGGCCGCGACGCGTTCGTCCTGGCGGATTTGATCCAGCGTTATCTTCCCCGCCGGCGCTCTTCACCGGGACGCCTGCTCGACCTCGGCTGCGGCCTGGGAAGAATCGGCGCAACGATCGCGCGCTCGTTGCGAATGCCACTTGTCGGCGTCGATTTTTCGGCGGTGGCCGTGCACGAAGCATCGTCCCTCGACGGGCACTTTCCGATGGCCCGGCTCGAGGCTCTTCCTCTGAAAGACGCCTCCGTGGCCGCAGCGGTATCGCACGACGCGCTCTATCTCGCGGGATCGAAGGCGGTGGCCGAAGCCGGACGCGTGCTCCTCAGCCGAGGCGTGCTGGTGTTCACGCTGTACACCGACGATGGCGGACGCGCGCGCAGTCTTGAGTGCTGGTACCGCCTGTTGGCGGCGTCGCGGCTCGAAGTGCGCGAAACTCGGGACGATACGCGGCGCTGGCGTACGGCGATGCGCCGCAAACACACCCTTCGCTGGCGACAGCGTGCCGCTGTCCGCCGCGCGCTTGGCGCCGCGTATCAGGCGGAGATAAACGTTACAAAGTCGATGCTTGGCCTCAATGGTCAGCGGCCGTTCATCGACGGCGTCCGCCGTTACATCATCGCGGCCGTTCGCAAAGGGTGAACGCGCCGGCGCTAACGTCCCGAACCCGGCGCTGCGCCTTCGGTCGCCGTCACGTCCGGCACGGTGTGGCCACGGTGGCAGGTGTTGCAGGTGACCATCTGGCCGTGCGGATTGACCTTTCCGGCCAGCTGCTCGTTCGCGCTGCGGGTCATGCGCATCATGGCGCGGGCGACGTTCTTTTCGGGCTTGGCGTCCGAGGCGAAGTCGAGTTGCTCTTTGGAACCGGGAGGATTGGAGACGTGGCAGTGATCGCAGCGCGTGCCGAGGGCTTTGGCAAAACCGCGCATGTTCGCGATCAGTTCGTCGTGGCTGATGTTCTGCGGAAAGACCTGCAGATTGTGAAACTCGCCGGTGTCGGCGGCGCGTGACGCCTGCGCTTTCTGCTGCTGCATGGCCGCGCATGCGGCGAGAAGAAGTCCGAGAGCAACGGCGAGAGTGCGTACAGCGTTCGACATGCAGCGTGTTCCTCCGGCCGCGGATTCTGCAAAAGCCGCGCGCGAATGGCAAGGGAAGGTTTGGTTAACGTTGTTTGTGAACGACGCCGGAGGCGTCTCGTACGGTAGCCAGTCCGAGCGAAGCGAGCGACCGCCGGTTGCACGTCGCGGTGTTATCCGACCGCGGCAGCGGTCGCGGAGAGGATTCGCGCCGCTTGGTATTTGATACGCGACTCCTCCGGAGTCGGGAAAAATACCGTCACGCGTTTCCGGTGGTCTCGGGCTTCGCCCGCGACCACCGGCTACCGTACGTGTCCCCTCCGGGGACGGAGCAAGCCGGTCTACATGCGATATCCCACACCCCACCCCCCACACCCCAACTACCATCCGATCCCGTAGTCCTCGCCGTGGTTGCTCGATCCGCCCCATAACGTGCCGTGGGGGCGGTCGATCATGATCGCTTGTGAACGACGCCGGAGGCGTCTCGTACGGTAGCCGGCGGTCCGAGCGAAGCGAGCGACCGCCGGTGGCACGTCGCGGGTGTGTTATCCGACCGCGGCAGCGATCGCGGAGGGGATTCGCGCCGCTTGGTATTTGATACGCGACTCCTCCGGAGTCAGGAAAAATACCGTCACGCGTTTCCGGTGGTCTCGGGCTTCGCCCGCGACCACCGGCTACCGTACGTGTCCCCTCCGGGGACGCAGCAACGGGTCGACATGCGTACCCGATACCTCCCCACCCCCACCCCCCACACCCAGAACCTACCATCCGATCCCGTAGTCCTCGCCGTGGTTGGTCGATCCGTTGTGAACGACGCCGGAGGCGTCTCGTACGGTAGCCGGCGGTCCGAGCGAAGCGAGCGACAGCCGGTCGCGCATCGCGAGTGT
>DATART010000217.1:0-4982 GCA_036264035.1 Thermoanaerobaculia bacterium
TGCGGTTCGCCGCGGTCGCTCGCATAGAAGAAGAACCGATACCCTGCCTGCTTGAGAATCGTCGGCATTCCGTCTTTATATTCGAGGTCATGGTACCGCTACGCCAATCCCGCATCGAGATCCGTCCCCTTAAGAATGAAGACCAGCGCCACCACCGCCAGGGCGATGCCGTTCACTTCCAGCGCGGTCGAGATCGACCACCTCTGCGCCACGAATCCGGCCATCAGGTTGCCGAGGGGCATGCCGCCGCGGAAGGCGAGCATGAAGATCGACATCACGCGGCCGCGCATGGCATCGCCGGTGGAGAGTTGCACGAGCGAACTGTAGAGAGAAACGACGCCGACGATGCAGGCACCGGCGATGAATGCGATGACCATGCTCGAGGACAGATGGCGCGACATTCCGAACGCGATCAGCGTCGCAGCGAAAACGAGTTGCAGTGCCAGCGCAAGCCGGCCCTTCTTCAACGCGTAGCTGCTGCCGGCCACGAACAGCGCGCCAACGACGGAGCCGATGCCGTAGTCGGCTTGCAGCAGCGAAAGGCCCTGCGGCCCGAGGTTGAAGATGCTTTTCGCTACGACCGGCATCATCGTGAAGAGCGGCATGCCGAGGAACGTGCCCGCGAACGAGAGGAACGTCAGAAGAAGGAGCGATCGCTTCGACGCCACGAACGCGAAGCCCTCTTTCATCTGCGCCATCATCGACGCCGACGTCGCGCCGGCCTGCAGCGGCGGCATCTTGATCATCGTCAGCGCGAGGATCACGAAGCCGAACGACAGCCCGTTGATGCCGAAGCACGCCGTCGCGCCCCACAGTCCGAATACGAGGCCGCCGAGCGCCGGCCCGATGACGCGCGCGAGATTGAACTGCATGGAGTTCATCGCCACCGCGTTCGCCATGTCCTCGCGCTTGACCAGCAGCGGCAGCAGCGACGCGTACGCGGGCCCGCTGATCGACTGGGCGCTTCCCGTGAGAAACGACAGGATGAAGATGTGCCAGATCCTGACGGTGTGAAAGTAGATCAGCGCCGCCAGGATCAGGGCGAAACTTCCCTGCAGTACCTGCGACAGCATCATGATCTTGCGGCGCTCCATCCGGTCTGCGATGACGCCGCCGAAGAGCGAGAAGAGCAGCATCGGACCGGTGGCAAGGAATCCGTCCACGCCGAGGAGCAGCGCCGAGCCGGTCATCGTGTAGACGAGCCACCCCTGCGCCAGCGTCTGCATGAACGTGCCGGTCGTCGACGCGAAGGCGCCGAACCAGAGCAGGCGGAAGTCGCGGTATCGCAGCGCGCTGAACGTTCGCTGGAATCGTCCGCGCGGAATGCCCGTCTGCGCGTTCGCCTCGACCGTCTCTTCCTGAGGAAGCGAAGAGCTCATCGAGCGATCCGCAGCCTCTCGGCGGTGCCCGCGGTATGCGCGTGGCAGATGGCGACGGCCAGCGCGTCGGAGGCGTCGGTCGACATCACCAGATTGCCGCAGCCCGGCAGCAGCATGCGCACCATCTTCGCGACCTGCTCCTTCTCCGCGGCGCCGTATCCGACCACCGCGCTCTTGACGCTGCGCGGCGAGTATTCGAACACGTCGATCTTCGCAGAGCGCGCCGCCAGGAGGATGACGCCGCGCGCATGCGCGAGCTGGATCAGGCTCTTCACATTCTGCCCGCCGAACGGCGCCTCGACCGCGACGGCCTCCGGCGCGCAACGTCTGATGACGCCCACCAACTCGTCATGAATCCGGCAAAGCCGGTCCGCCAACTCGGAGCCGCGAACCGTGCCGATGGTCCCCTGCTCGATCAGAGTCAGCCGCCCTTTGACCTGTTCGATGACGCCAAAACCGGTTGTAACCGAACCGGGATCGATTCCTAGAATTCGCACCGGCTGATTGTAGCCGCGGCGGGACTTTCAAAGAGACGTTTCGACGCGACGCGCGCAGCGTGTTACAGGGAATTCGCCGACGTTGCGTCTTCGCCGCCAGAACGGAGCATCCGCCCACCGATTCTCGCTCGCGTAACACGCGTTGCGCATGCGCGCGTAGGCGCGCCAGGTCGTGTCGAGGAATGATTCGTAGTCCTCGATCGATGTCTCGCCGGCAGCCAGGCCGGTGGAGAGCGCGGTGAGCAGGCCGTGCGACGAGATCGGATCGAACGACATCGCCGCGTCGCCGATCGCCAGCCAGCCATCGCCGCAGCCGCGATCGAGGCGCGCGCTGCCGGCGTCGACCCGTCGCGGCGGCGTAACTATCCGATAGTCCCCTTCGTCGATTCGCGTCCTCGTCAACGGCGCCGGAGCCCACGGCCGCGGCATGTCGGACACGAGCATCACTGCAAGGCGCGAATCCGGTAGCGGCGCGCTGTACCACCACCCATCGGCGGCGGCCTCGACGAGCGTCGTGGCATCGCATTGACCACCATCGAAGAAGCCCACCATCGCGATGAGACGATCGTCGTGCACGCGGCGCGCGCCGAGGCGGCGGGAAAGCCAGGAGGCGCGTCCGGTGGCGTCGATGAGAAAGGCGCAGTCCACGGCTGTGCCGTCGTTCAACTGCAGATTCCACGTGCGTCCGTTGCGAGCGACGGACGCGACGCGTGTGCCGCAGCGCCGGGTGGCGCCGGCAGCGACCGCGCGGGCCGCAAGCACTCGCTCGAAGCGCCGCCGGTCGAGATGCCATCCGTTTCCGTACGGCGAAAAAATCGACGGCATGTCGTCGGTGCCATCGCCTCCCCAGACCGAGCGATTGCCGGCCGATGGCAGATGATCGTCGGGCGAGATGCCGAGCGCCTGCAGCAGCGGCCGCGCGGAAGACGGCAGCGACTCGCCCGGCTTGTCGCCCGAGTCGTCGCCGCGCTCGATGATCGTCGAGCCGATACCGCGCCGCGCCAGCGAGAGAGCCGCCGCCGACGCCGCCGGACCTCCTCCTACGATCGCCACCGGAGTCCGCATCAGCGGAACTTCCTCGGATTCGGCAGGTTGCGTGGCCGCACGCCGCCGTCCACCGGCCGTTGCGTGATTCGCGATTCGTCCGCCACCGCCATCGCCAGAGCCGTCTTCTGCTTCCTCTTCTTCTCGATGGTCACACCGCACTCGACATGCATGACTGGCGGGAATGACTTGTGGTACGGATCCTTCGGGTCGGTGGTGCCGGGCATCTGTGTGACCACGCCGACGCCATTCCACTCCTTCACGAATTCGTTGATCACCGACTTGTAGTCTTCGCGCGGCGCGAGGAAGCGCAGCCAGTACTCGCGGTTATCGAATTGGAACGCGTCGAACCGCTCCGAGTACGATTTCTTCGCGTCCATCACCATCGCGTATTGCTCCTCGGTGAAGACGCTGTTCGGCACGCGCACCGGCCAGAACGTCGGGAGGAAAACGCCCTCCTGCCATCCGATGTACGCGAAGAGGCAACTCGACGTGTCGGTCTGCCACGGCACAGCCATCCAGCGGCTCACGTCGCCCGGCCCGCTGCCGTCGAGTGGCCCGCCAGGCGCCAGCGCCACCGCGGAGTCGAGCGTGTCGCCGTAATCCTTCGGCGGTCCCTTGCGCAATTTGAGGCGGAACGGCGTCTCGTACACGATCGCTTGCCGCATCGGCCACGTCATCTCGCAGCCTGGGTGAAACGGACCGCCGATGGTGTTATCGAGCGCGGCGAAGTCGAGCGCGTTCGGCTGCTCGGTCACGGGGATATCGTCGAATGACGCCGGCGGCGTCGCCTTCGGATCGTAGTCGGCGATGAAGTCACCCTCCGCCCACTGCCGCAACATGTCGTACTGCAGTGTCGTGATCGCGTACCACTCGCGCGGATCGATTGCGGGAAGGTTCACGCTGTCGCCGTAAACGGGCGGGATGAGAGCCGGCTCGATGCTCTTGAAGGCGGGATTGCGAAATTGCGCGAAGTAGCTCCGGCGCAACGGCGCTGCGTACTCCGTGTCGCTGGCGAGCGTCGACATGATCGATGCGATGTTGTCCACGCTGCCAAAGCCCCACAGCTTGCCGAAGCCGGCATTCACCCACTGGTTTTGCGCCAGCCGCTGGAAGATCGGGCCGATGTCGTTCGTGAACGACGGCCTGGCTGGGCGAATGGATGGATCGAGTTGCCAGCCGGCGTCGCGGATCACGTCGTACATCGTGGTCAGGGCGATGACACCCGGCGCATAGTCGGGCGGCGCGACGACTACCCAGGCATGGCCGGCTTCCATCGTCCGTCCATCGACCTTGACCGTCGCCGTCACCGGTCCGTCGCTGACGTCGTCATGCCAGCCGTCGTTGTTGGCGAAGGTGACCGCGGGCGCGCCGTCTTTCGAAGCGGAGATGCCCCGCCCGCCGAAGACGAGCAGGCGGCCGGCGTCGTCGGTACGCGCCTCGCCCAGCGATACCGCTTTGCCGAAGAATTTGCCGCCGTCGAAGTGGTACTTCTTCCCTTTGGTGTTGCGGCCGGCGATGGTCCGCGCTCCGGGATCGATGACCAGTTTCTCGCGCGCGGCGCCCGTAACGCCGGCGTTGCGGCGCGCGCTCGTCTGCGGCGGCGTCCCCTGACTGCCGTCGAAGTTGGGGATGTCCATCGCCTCATCGAACTGGTACCACGCCGCCTTGTGGTTGGCCACATGGACCTCCCAGGCGACGTCGGCATTGTCCGCGTTCAGTTCCCCGACGACGTTTCCGGCCGCGTCGTAGCCATAAACCCGGAACCGCGCCACCTGCCGAAGCAGTTGTCCGCTCTTGTCCTTGAACCCATGCTTCGGATCCGGCGGGACACGCTGCTCCCCCGGAATCTCGGGCCCGATGAAGTACCCCTCCGCGCTGCCGCCGACGCGCGCAATCCCAATGGCCGGATGAATCCGGCACGAGCGAACCTTCGAGCTGTCCATCTGCTCTCCCTCCGTCAATACAGGAGGGATGCAGCGGAAACTTTCCCTACCCGCGGGTTAGGGTTGGGATCGCTGTTCACGCTCAACGCCGAAACTCCAACCAGGGTTCTTACTTG
>DATART010000335.1:0-2480 GCA_036264035.1 Thermoanaerobaculia bacterium
TCTCGCGCTTCGCGCGCGACCACCGGCTACCGTACGAAACGCCGCTGGCGTTTTTTTTTGCGCGCTTACTTCTGCAGCCGGATATCCCCACCCGAACTGCGGAGCACCAGCTTCGGTCCGCCGCCGTTCAATTTGCCGTTCAGCGACGAATCGTCCTGCTTGCCCATGATCGTGACCGGGACTTCGGAGTCGACGTCGCCGCCGCTCGTGTGTGCATCGATGTCGAGCCCGACATTCGCGGCCACGCGCACCGTGATGCCGCCGCCCGAGGTCGACAGCCTTGATTCGCCGCGCGGCTGATGAGAGAGACGCGCTTTGATCGAGCCGCCGGAGGTCGACGCGTCGATCACGCCGCCGGCGTCGCCGATTTCGATCGAGCCACCCGATGTGTGCGCCTTCAGATCGCCTTGCGCGCGGCCGATGTCGATCGAGCCGCCTGACGTTTTCACGTTGAGCGCGCCGGCTGTGTTGTCGACTTTGATGTCGCCGCCGGAGGTGGAGAGCATCGCGTTCGCGTTCGAGCCGGCCATCGAAATGTCGCCGCCCGACGTGTGGGCATCGACCGCGCCGGCGATGTGGCCGAGCGCAACGTCGCCGCCGGACGTGCTGACCTTCGCCTGGCCGTTGAGATCGGAGACCGTGATGTCGCCGCCCGAAGTCCGCAGATCGACGTTGTACTGCGACGGCACCGTAACGACGAAACGAACCTCGAGATCGTTGTTCCAATGGAACCACGACGTGGGCTGGTCGTACTTCGCGTGGACGCGAACGTTGTCGCCTTCCGCGGCGAAAGTCAGAACGAGATCCTTGAACACCTCATCAGCGCGCGACTGGCTGGAGACTTTCGCGCGCCGGATGACGTCGACGCTGACGTTGCTGCCGCCGGACGTGACCTTGATATCGCCGAGATCGGCGTCGATGATGATCGTGCCGCCGGGCCGGACGTTGAAACTGCGGTGAATCGGGCTCTCGATCGCGGCATGGGCAGCGGAAATGGACGCCAACCCAAGCACGGCCGCGAGCGCTGCATAGCGAATGCGCCTCATGGTGTGCCTCCTGTGCGAAGTAAGTACGCCGGCGAAGCACAAAGGTTAGCGGCTCGCTTTTCTCCGCGCCTCCGCGTCTCCGCGTGAACCCGTTCCCCTTTACTTCACGGCAGGATTCACCACGATCGCATCAAACTTCGTATTCGCGGTCGGCATCCCCATCGCCATGCCGGCCTCGGCGAACGGAAAGAGCAGCCCGTTCACGCGCCTGACGTCGCTGTAGTCGACGACGAATTCGAGTGTTCCCGCTTTGCCGGTCGAGCGGAGGATGTGCGACGTCTTCGGATCGATATTCACCGTCAGCGTAAGCGTCTCCGACAGCGGGATCTCGATCGCCCGGATGCCGTCTTTCGTGCCGAGGTCTTTGAGCGTCGCGCGTTTGGTCACGAGGAGCATCGGCAATTCGAGCCGTGCCGCCTGCAGCTTCATCGCATCGAGCGATCCTCCGGTTACGTCTTTGCCGTTGCGCGTCCCGTGATCGCCGTCGACGATCCGAACTTCGGTCTCGGTCGGATAGACGATTTCGACGTTCAGCTTGCCGGGACCCGACCACGTTCGCGTCAGCTTCCCGTCGCCCTTGCGCATTACTGGCACGACCGTGCCCGTCTCATGCAGCGACGTCACCTTCGACCAGGCCGCCTTCCCGCCGTACTCCTTCATCACATTGGAAACGACGTCATCGAGCGATTGCGCGGACGCGGACGCTGCAACGAGAAGCGCGGCAAGAATCTTGAGTTTTCGCATGTGCGGATTGTGTCACGTGGAATTGACTCCCCACGCGCCGATGTATACGGTCGCGCGCCATGACCGCCGAAGCCCCACCGAAGCCGCGCGACTTCATTCGCGAGATCGTCGAGGACGACCTCGCCGCCGGCAGGACCGCGCGCGTGATCACCCGCTTCCCGCCCGAGCCGAACGGGCATCTGCACATCGGGCATGCGAAATCGATCTGCCTCAATTTCGGCGTTGCCGGCGAGTACGCCGGTCAGTGCAATCTCCGTTTCGACGACACCAATCCGGCGAAGGAAGAGATCGAATACGTCGAGGCGATCGAGCACGACATCGCCTGGCTCGGCTTCTCGTGGGGCGAGAATCTCTTTCACGCCTCCGATTACTTCGAGCAGCTCTACATGTGGGGCGAAGAGCTGATCCGCGCGGACAAAGCCTACGTCGACAGTTCGTCCGCCGACGAGATGCGCGCCATGCGCGGCACGTTGACCGAGGCGGGTTCCGAGTCGTCGTATCGGAGCCGCAGCGTCGACGAGAATCTCGACCTCTTCCGGCGCATGAAAGCGGGCGAGTTCCCGGACGGCGCGCAAGTGTTGCGGGCGAAGATCGACATGGCCTCGCCGAACATCAACATGCGCGATCCGGTGCTCTACCGCATCCGGCACACGCCGCACCACCGTACCGGCGACGCCTGGTGCATCTATC
>DATART010000433.1:0-3406 GCA_036264035.1 Thermoanaerobaculia bacterium
TATCTAGGCTGGTTTGTGGGTGGCCACGAGGACGCCGGCGTCACCCTCTGTTCACAAAACGGCGTGGTGGTCGTGGTCGTGAAAGGATGACTGCGGTGTTTAGGGGTCAGGTCCGAAGTTGGAAGTGGAGCTACTTCCCACTTCCAACTTCGGACCTGACCCCCTTCCCATGCGTTACAGGCCTTACAGCTTCTTGAGCAGTCCCTTCCATCGCACCCACGCGTCGTCGCGCGCCTTCTTGTTGCCGGCGTACGCGTCGCGGGTTTTCTGGTCCGCGTCGGCGGGCGGGGGAGGCGTTTCGCCGGCGCGCATGAAGCCGTGGCCGGCGCCTTCGTACGTCACCGGCTCGAAGGTCTTGCCGGCGGCTTTCATCAGTTCGATCGTTTTCGGGAGCGTCGCGCCGATACGGGCGTCGTTGCCGGCGTAGAAGCCGTAGACGGGAGCTTTGATCTTCGCGATGTCGTCGGGCGACTCGGGGCCGCTGCCGTAGAAAACGTACGCGGCGGAAAGGCTCGGACGATTTGTGGCGAAACGGAACGACTGCGTGCCGCCCCAGCAGAATCCGGCGACGGAGACTTTGCCGTTCGCGGCGGGAAGTTTGGCGACGTAATCGGCAGCCGCGTTCAGATCGGCGGTGATCTGGTCCGGAGGAAGATCGCGGATCGCTTTGCCGACCGCGGTGCCGTCGGTGAAACTGCTCGTGCCGCCGCCGTTCGGACCCATGCCCGACAGCAGATCGGGCGCGATCGCGATGGACCCCGCTTCCGCGACTTCGTCGGCCAGCATCTGCACCCAATCGCTCATGCCGAAGATCTCGTGAATCACGACGACAGCCGCCGCCTTTTTCTTCACCTCGGGATAGACGACGAACGCGCTGACGGTGCGGGTGCCCGACTTCAAATTCACCCATTCGTGGTGGCGCGGAGAGGCATCAACCTTCTTCTTCGCCCAATCCTGCGACACGCTCGTGTTCGCGGCCATGGCATGTTCGGCGTGGGTCGTCGTCGCGTCCTGTGCGCATGCGGTGACGGCGATCAGCAGCGCGGCAATCGTCAGAAGCAGTCGTTTCATCGGGTCCTCCGGGCTGCGAATTTTAGCCGCGAAACAAAGAAAGTTTTGGGAGCTGTATTTTTTGGTCTCCTCTCCGGCACTCATTGACCGATACGCCGCCGCCGCCGGCGACGAATGCGGCAGAACTGATCGACCGAGTCGCGCGCCGAGGCGGTGAAGACGACCGCGCAGCTTCGCGAGAAAGGCTTTGAGGCGATCGTCACGCGTTAGTGAGGCGCGCGCGTCAGCTATCATGCGCCGCCTGAAAACTGTGATCCTGGCCGGTGGACTCGGCACGCGACTCAGCGAGGAGACCGTCATTCGACCGAAGCCGATGGTGGAGCTCGGCGGACGCCCCATCCTCTGGCACATCATGAAGCTCTACTCCCATTTCGGCATCAACGACTTCGTCATCTGTCTCGGATACAAGGGCTACACGATCAAGGAGTACTTCGCCAACTACTTCCTCCACAACTCCGACGTCACCATCAACCTGCGCAACAACGAGTTGACGGTGCATCAGAACAGCTCGGAACCGTGGACGGTGACGCTGGTCGATACCGGCGACGACACCGCTACCGGCGGACGGCTGCGGCGCGTTCGTCAACATGTTGACGGCGAGACGTTCTGCTTCACCTACGGTGACGGACTCGCGGACGTCGATCTCGGCGCGCTGATCGCCTTTCATCGCCGGCAGAAAACGCAGGCGACGTTGACCGCCGTGCAGCCGCCAGGACGTTTCGGCGTCATCGACATCGAAGAAGACAAGATCCGCGACTTCGCCGAGAAGCCGCCCGGCGACGGAAGCTGGATCAACGGCGGCTTCTTCGTGCTCGAGCCGGAAGTATTCGATCTCATCGATGACGACGCAACCTCGTGGGAGCGCGGCCCGATGGAAACGCTGGCCCGCGGCGGACAGCTTTCCGCGTTCCGTCACAACGGCTTCTTTCACCCGATGGACACGATGCGCGACAAGGCGCATCTGGAGGAGCTTTGGGCATCACGCCGTGCACCGTGGAAAATATGGCCATGACTCCCGATTTCTGGCGCGGACGGCGGGTCTTCATCACCGGACATACAGGATTCAAAGGCACGTGGCTGACGCGATGGCTGACGATGCTCGGTGCCGCCGTGACGGGGTATTCGTTGCCGGAAAACGATGTGCGCGATCTGTCATCCCTGCGCGACGCGATGAAGGCCGCGCGGCCGGAGGTCGTCTTTCACCTCGCGGCGCAGGCGCTCGTGCGCACGTCATACGACGATCCCGTGACCACGTTCACGACGAACGTGATCGGCACGGTGCACGTGCTCGAATCGCTGCGCGGTACGCCGTCGGCGCGCGTGGCCGTTCTCGTCACGAGCGACAAGTGTTACGTGAACTCCGATCAGCGGCACGCCTTTCTGGAGAGCGATCTCCTCGGCGGCAGCGATCCTTACTCCAGCAGCAAAGCGTGCGCGGAACTGGCCATCGCCGCATATCGCGAATCGTTTTTTGCCGGCGGCGCTTCGCCGCGAATCATCAGCGTCCGCGCCGGAAACGTCATCGGCGGCGGCGACTGGTCGAACGACCGCCTCGTTCCGGACCTGGTCCGTTCTTTCCGCGAGCGCAGAGAGGCGCGCATCCGTTATCCGGATGCCACGCGGCCGTGGCAGTTCGTCCTCGACGCGCTGCACGGATATCTGCTCGCTGCCGAGTGCGCGTTCGAACGCGCCGACCTCCCTCGCGCCTTCAACTTCGGGCCGAGCGAGCATGAAGCGCGCACGGTGAGCTGGCTGGCGGCGGCGATGGCGGCCCGATGGGGAGAAGGCGCCTCTTCGGTCGTCGAGCAGGGTCAGCACCCGTACGAGGCGGCGACGCTTGCGCTCGACAGCTCGCTGGCCAGGCGGGTGCTTCATTGGAAGCCGCTCATCGATATCCCGACCGCGGTCGTCTGGACGACGGACTGGTATCGAAGCGAGCACGATCTCACCACTTCGCAAATCGAAGAATTCATGGAGCGTGCAACCGCATGACAGCCTGCCGTTTCTGCAATACGAACCTTACGGAGGTCGTGGCCGATCTCGGCGTCCTGCCGCTTTCGAACGCTCTCGTGTCGCCAGACGCCCTCGGCGCGCCCGAAACCTTCTATCCGCTCGTCATCTTCGTCTGTCATCGCTGCTTTCTGGTGCAGACGCCGCTGGCGGAAAAACCGGAGCGGATCTTCAGCGACTATCCGTATTTTTCGTCGTACGCGGACGATTGCGTGCGATGGGCGCGAGAGTACTCCGAGGCCATTCGAATTCGCCTCGGCCTGGGCCCGCGATCGCAGGTCGTTGAGATCGCGAGCAATGACGGGTACCTGCTTCAGAATTTTGT
>DATART010000007.1:0-10434 GCA_036264035.1 Thermoanaerobaculia bacterium
ATCAAGACCTTCCTCGGCACTTCCGAGAATGCAGTCAAGACTCAAATCTGGATCGCTATCTCCGTCTACGTCCTGGTAGCGATCATCAAAAAGCGGCTTCATCTCACGGCCTCGCTCCACACCCTTCTACAGATCCTCTCGATAACCTTGTTCGAGAAACTCGATCTGGCAGAAGCACTTACGCCAACGCTCTCCGATGAAAAACTACCGATCATTGATAACCAACTCATTCTGCTCAACTTTTGACCGGACAGTAGTGCCGGTTGGTATTTGATACGCGACCCCGGCCGGGGTCGAGAAATGTCTGCGCTCCGATGTTTCCGGTGGTCGCTCGCTTCGCTCGGACCACCGGCTACCGTACGAGTCGCCTCCGGCGACGGCATTCTGCTAATTAGGCCACGTCTGGGCACAGACACTCTTGTCTGTGCTCTGGCAAGATGCAGGGTCTGTCCCTGTCAACCCATCCACTTACGACGTCTGCGCAGCAACGCTACCCCTGCCAACCCCACAGCCGTCGCAATGCTGACGATCGCGCCATTGGTCGCCGCCTTCGGGCGGTACGACATCACGATGTCGTGGTCGCCGGCCGGAACGTACATGCCGAGGAAGGCGCGGTCGGCGAAGTGGAGCTTGATGGGGTCGCGGCCTGAAGTCGCGCGCCATCCTTTCCAGGCGGTTTCCGAAATGACGATCCACCCTGGCGATTGCATCGACGCGTGCAGCAGCAGCCGCGGCCCGTCGGCGCGCACGTGTACCGAGCCGGCGCCGTTCGCGGCGTCCGTAGTCGGACCCGGCGTTTCGATCCACGCCTCCGCTCCGAAATCGCTGCAGGCGCGCATGTCGCGGACCACGTTGTTCAAACCCGTGTGCACTACACGCGGCACGAACGCGCGCGGCAGGACGCGCATGTTCTCCAACAGTTCGTAGCCGGGAAAACGGCCGACGAGCCGCCACGATGGCGGAACCGGAGAATCGGGCAGCGCGAGCGCGAAGCGGACGTTCATCATCGACAGCATCGGCGCGGTGAGGTCGTCGACGCGGTTTGACCAGACCGGCTGCGGGATCGACCAGAGCGGAAACGTTTCCGCGAGACGGGCGAACGTCATCGCCTGATAGCCGCGAACGTCTTCCAGTCCATAGTGCGCGGCGATATTCGGGGCGAAGAGCGGTCCCTGTCCGACGACGCGATACGGCTCGCCGCTGCGGGGAAGTTTCTCGAATCCCGCGATCGGTGGAAAGAACGCGCGGCGGTCGACGGCAGGAATGAACCCTCCGATTTCGATGACGCGTTGCAACAGCAGCAGCGCGAGCAATCCCGTTGCCGCCGCGCGGTTCGTGCGAAACGCAACCAGCAGAGCGAACGCGAGCAGCAGCGGCGCAACTTCGCGGATGGCATTGGCACGCACGAAGTCGGGCGTCAGGGTGCTTTGAATCGCCATCAGCGTCGTCAACGCCGCGATTGCCAGTCCGACGATGAGGAAGACGACGGCCAGGCGACGCCGCTCCGTCAACGACGCGTGCAGACCGATCGCAGCCAGAACGCAGATTGCGAATGCCGCGAACGACATCATTCGCGCGTTGATGGCGAGGTTGAAGATCGGCAGCCGCGCCAGGATGCTGCTGACGATCGGCGCCTCCGCGCCGGCGAGGAATCCGAACACGGCCACGCCGCCGAAGAACCACTTCTCGCGCGTCCGTGCGCGCAGCAGCGCGAAGAGCGCCGGCGCGAACAGCATCGCGCCCGCGTACGCCGTTCCCATAGAGCGATGCTGCAGTTCGCGCTCATGTTGCGGCTCTTCCTCGCCCGGCGTTCCTTCTGCGAACGGAAGGATGTTGCCGCGCAGCACGTGCGCGACCACGCTCCACGACGCGCTCCGCGCCTCGGCGCCCGAGCGGCGATGGAGATATTCACGTGTCTGCGGGATGGCGTCGATCATCGGCGCAAGAAAAAACGCGGTGAGCAACAGCGCGATGATGCCCGCCGCCGATCCGCTGACTGCCACGCGCGAGAGGTGACGGCGCGTGCAGAAGATCACGTACGCGATCGCCAGCGCCACGATATGCAGCGTTGTCTCCGGATGTCCGCACAACGTGATCAGAATCAGCGCCGCCGTCAACATCGCCGTCGCACGGATTCCCGGACGCAGCGCGACGCAGCGCGCGCCAAGCATCACCAGCGGCAATAACGCGATCGCATTTCCGTGCGCCGTCTGGGTGAACGCGACGACGTATGTTGACAGCGCCCATCCCGCGGCGCCGAACAGCGACGGCAATTGGCGGAGCTCCAGGCTTCGGAGGAAGAGAAACATCCCGAGTGCCGCGAGGAAGTACGTCATCGCGGCCATGAATCCGAGCGCGTCCGGCGCCGGAATCAGTAGTCCGAGGAGTGTGACCGGATGGAAGGGCGCGGATTGCGCCGCGGCCGCGAGCACGTTGCCGGACAGCTCGTAAGGATTCCAGAGCGGCCATTGGCCGTACGAGATCGACGAACGCAGCGCGGCGTTCCACGGCAGGAACTGCACGGCCACATCCGACGGCAGCGGATTGGTGATGTGTTCGATGCCGACGCGGGAAGCCATTGATGCGAGCGGCTCGAAGTGATACGCGACGTCGACCGGCGCATAGACTCTGCCCGTCACGAGCGCGCGGCCCGTCAGACAGAGCGGCAACAGGATCAGAACCGCCGCGGCCTGACGCGAGAGCGCCGTAAATCGGCGGACGAGAATGATCGTGCCTGCGGCAGAAAGGAGATAGAGGAGTGCGCCCACTGGGTCGGAGCGGCGGACCTGCCGCTCGGCGTTGCCGATTGTACCCGCGCACACGGCATACTGCGCGGATGCGACGCATCGCATTCACGCTCCTGCTCTTCTCGGCGCCGACGCTCATGGCCGCATACGCCGATCGCGACCTAATCATTCCGGTCGTCGGCCGCGCCGCCGGCGGCTCCGGACGCCTTTTCCTCACCGCGCTCTGGATCACGAACACCGACGATCATCCCGCCGTGATGACGCTTTCGTACCTCGAAAGCGGACACGCCAATCGCTCGCCGAGGAAGACTACGGTCACGCTTCCAACGCGGCAGACGTACGTAGTCGATCCCCTCGGCGCACCGATCCTGACGAACAGCGACAGCATCGGCGCGCTGCGCATCCAGTCGAATGCGGACGTCGTCGCCTCGGCTCGAATCTACGGTTACGTGCCGGCCGCAGGTCCCGCCACGGCGCTCTCGATGGCGTTGACGGGTATCCCGACGCGCCTCGGCATCGGCAACGGACAGTCCGCTGTGCTCCACGGCGACGGCTCCCGCGACGCGCAGTACAAGTTGTACGTGATCGAGACCGCTGGCGCGGCCTTGTCTGTGGTCGTCGCGGTCGAAGATCTGCACGGACAAGTACTCGGCGAGAAGCGGTTCTTCCTCGATGGCTTCGAACACGTTGCGACTGACACGCGTCAACTGTTTCCATCGGTCAATCTGGAGCACGCCGTAATCCGCGTCCGCGGCGTCAACGGCAACGGGCGCGTCATCGCCGCGGGCACGCAGATCGCCGCCGATTCGCAGGACAGTTGCGCGTACGAGATGAGCTTCGCGCCGGAGCCGCGCACGCGCATTCGCGCGCCCGAGGCCGCGGTGTACATCGCGATTGCGGCGGTGGTGGCGATTGCGCTGCTGCGGCGGAGACAATAGCGGCCCATGCCGTCCGGTCTCTCCGAATTCGCCGAGGTGGCGGTGCCCGTTGCCGTGCACGGCACGTTCACCTACTCGATTCCGCCCGAGCTGCGCGACGCCGTGCGCCTCGGCTCGCGCGTCGAAGTTCCGTTTGGGCCGAAACGGAACACAGGATTCGTAGTCGGGCTGTCGGATGTCGTACCCGAGGGCAAAATCAAACCGATTCATGCCGTGCTCGATGACGACGAGCCCGCGTTGCTGCCGGAGATCATCGAACTTTGCCGCTGGGCTGCCGAGTACTACATCGCGCCGCTCGGCGAGATGTTGCGCGTGGCGCTGCCGGCGAATATGTCCGCGCGCGGGCGCCGCGAGCTGGCGCTGGTCGGGGATGAGTCGATGATCGCTGCCGCCATCACCTCGGAGCAAATCCTCAACACCGATCTACCGCTGATCGACGAACTGCGGCGACGCCCGTTGCCGTTTGCTGCCGCGCTCGAAGCGAGCTCGCGGTCGTCGATCGAGCGCCTTCGCGATGCGGGACTCATCACCATCGGCGACCGCGTGACCGACGCAAAAGGCGTTCGCTACGACCGTTTCGTGATCCTCGAAACCGTGCCGGCCGGCTTGACTGCGAAGCAGCAGCAAGCGGTCGATCTCCTGTCGTCGCGCGGGGTGGAGATGTCGGTGCGGGCGCTGGAAACTGCCGGTGTCAGCGCGGCGGTGCTGTCGGCGTTGGCGAAGAAGAAGATCGTGCGCATCGAACGCCGCGCCCGCCGGCATACGCTCGATGCGTTTCTGGCCGGACTCGATCCGGCAAGCGTCGGCGAGATCCGGCACTCGGTCGAACAGACCGCGGCAATCGAGACCATTCGCAAATCGCTCGGTACGTTCGCGCCGTTTCTGCTCGAAGGAGTCACCGGCAGCGGCAAGACCGAGGTCTACATCGAATTGATGCGCGACGCGGTGAGGCGAGGGGAGCAGGCATTGTTGCTCGTCCCGGAAATCTCACTGACGCCGGTCTTCGCCTCGCGGCTGAAGGAACGATTCGGCGAACGGATCGCCATTCTGCACAGCAGCCTTTCCGCGAGCGAACGTTTCGATCAATGGTGGCGCGCGCGGCGCGGCGAAGTCGACGTGGCCATCGGTCCGCGCTCTGCGCTCTTCACGCCGTTCCAGCGCCTCGGCCTGCTCGTCGTCGACGAGGAAGGCGACGCCGCCTACAAGCAGGACGAGACGCCGCGCTACAACGCGCGCGACCTGGCCGTGATCCGCGCTAAATTTCGCAACATCCCGGTCGTCCTCGGATCGGCGACGCCATCGCTCGAATCGCGCGAGAACGCCGCGCGCGGCAAATACACGCTGCTGCGGATGACCTCGCGCGTCGAGGCGCGGCCGTTGCCGGAAGCCGCCGTCATCGACATCCGCAAAGAACGCGCGGAAAAAGAGGACAAAGGTTTCGTCATCTTCAGCCATCCATTGAAGGAGCAGCTGAAGGAGACGTTCGCAGCAGGGGAGCAGGTCATCATCCTGATCAATCGCCGCGGCTACGCGCCGTATCTCTTATGCCGCGAATGCGGCCACGAGTTCCGCTGCCGCGATTGCAGCGTGACGATGACCGTGCACCGCCGCGACGGAATGCTGGTCTGCCACTACTGCGGTCTGCGCAAGCCGATTCCGGCGCTCTGTCCACTGTGCAATGGCGAAGTCCTGCAGCCGATCGGCTTCGGCACGGAAAAAGTGGAGGAACGTTTCCGCCGCGATTTTCCGGACATCACGGTCGACGTCCTCGACCGCGACTCCACACGCAAAAAAGGGGAGCTCGTCCGCATCCTCGACCGCTTCCGGAAACGCGAAACGCAAGCGCTGATCGGTACGCAGATGTTGAGCAAAGGTCATCATTTTCCGAGCGTCACACTCACCGCCGTCCTTAACGCCGACTCAATCCTCGGGTATCCCGATTTCCGCGCGGCCGAAAAAACGTTCTATCTGCTGACGCAGGTGGCGGGCCGCTCCGGCCGCGGCGAGTTGCGCGGCAAAGTGCTGATTCAGACCGCATTCCCGGATCACTATGCAATCCAGCACGCCCTTCGCCACGACTATGAGGCGTTCTACAAATCCGAAATCGAATTCCGCAGGATGTTTCACTACCCGCCGGTGACGTCGATGATCGCCATCCTCTTCCGCGGCGAAAAACTGTCGGACGTCGATCACGCTGCCGTCGACTGCGGACGCCGCCTCGAAGAAGCGCTCCAACCGCTGCCCGGCACGCGCATCCAGGGCCCGGCGCCCGCGCCCATGGCTCGCATCAAAGCGGTCTACCGCTACCAAATCCTCCTGCGCTCGCCCCACCGCACCGCTCTCCGCAAGGCCGTCGAGTCGGTGATGGTCGGCAAGAAATGGAAGGGCGTGGAGGTGGCTGTGGACGTGGATCCGATCAATATCCTGTGATCCGCGGGATCACGATGCGAATCGCTGCAGACATCCGAGCACCAGCGCGGTGAAGTCGGCCTGCACGCGCGCGGTCGTGTCCATCACTTCCTGATGCGTCAGCTTCTGCTTCAGGATTCCGGCGGCCATGTTGGTGATGCAGGAGATGCCAAGCACCGGAATCTGCATCTGGGACATGGCGATGACCTCGGGAACCGTCGACATGCCAACGGCGTCCGCGCCGAGCGTGCGGAAGGCGCGGATTTCCGCGGGCGTCTCGTACGTCGGACCGGACAGCGCGAGATAGACGCCTTCCTGCAGCAACTGACCGAGATCTCGCGCGACTTGCTTGGCCACGTCGCGCAGCGACTCCGGATACGCCTCGCTCATGTCAGGAAAGCGGACGCCGAGGTCGTCGATGTTCGGGCCGCGCAACGGATTCATGCCCATGAAGTTGATGTGATCGGAGATCAGCATCAGATCGCCGGCTTTGTACGCCGTGTTCACGCCGCCGGCGGCGTTCGTGACGATGAGCTGCTTGATGCCGAGGCGCCCGATCACGCGCGACAGGAACATCACCTCAGCCATCTCGTGGCCTTCGTAGAAGTGAATGCGGCCCTGCATCACCACGACCGGCGTCTGATTGACGCGCGCCAGGATCATGCGTCCCTGATGGCCGACGACGGTCGATGCTTTCGCGCCCGGGATGTCGGAGTAGGGGATGGACGTCTCGATCTCAAGCGCGTCGACGACGTTGCCCAGCCCTGAGCCGAGAATGATGCCGACCTGCGGCTGGATGGAAGTCTTACTACGTACGAAAGCGACCGCTTCGTCGATGGTCTTGATCATGGTTTCCTCGTTTGGACGAACTTGGAGCGCGGAGTATAAGCGCGGTCGGGGTTCGGCGGGTCCGGCAACGCGAACCTATCCAGCGGGCGTCCGATCCCGCATAATGCGCAGACCAATCGGTCTCATCAAATACGGCAACGACGGGAGCAGTGAATGGAGCGTTTTTCTGCGCTGATCGGCTTCGTAGGGATTCTTGCGATTGCATTTCTGCTGTCGACCAACCGGCGGGCCATCCGCTGGAAGACCGTGTTCTGGGGTCTGCTGCTCCAGATCCTCATCGCAATCGCCGTCCTGAAGGCGATTCCGATCGCGAAGGCCTTCGGCACATTCATGCCGCCCATCAGTCCGTGGATCGCGTCACTCATCTTCATCGCGCTGACGGTGATCGTGGTGCAGATTGCCAAGCGGATGGAACAGGGCGGTGCGCACAAGGCTCTTTGGGGCGTTTACCTCGTCATCAGCGCCATCCTCTTTCTCTCTTACAGCCTGCTGGCCTTCCTCTTCGAGAACCTGAAGGAAGTGGTCACGAAACTGATCAGCTACACCGGCGAAGGCTCTAAGTTCGTCTTCGGCGCGCTGGGTGATACAGGCAATACGAATGTCGGCTTCGTTTTCGCCACGATGGTGTTGCCGACGATCATTTTCATCGCCTCCATCTTCGCCATCCTCTATTACCTCGGCGTGATGCAGGGCGTAGTTCGCTTCTTCGCCAAATTGATGTCGCGATTTATGGGCGCATCGGGCGCGGAGTCGCTCTCCGTGGCCGCATCGATCTTCATGGGCCAGACCGAGGCGCCGCTGACCATCCGGCCGTTCATCGAAGGCATGACCATGTCGGAGCTGATGACGATCATGACCGCGGGAATGGCCCACATCTCCGGCGGCATCATGGCGGCGTACGTGCTCGTGGCGAAGGTCGATGTCATCCACCTTCTCACTGCCGTGATCATGACCGCGCCGGGCGCGATCATGATGGCCAAGATCATCGTTCCCGAGACGGAGAAGCCGGCCACCGGCGCGGACGTCGAGGTGGTCGTACCGAAGCAGGATGTGAATGTGATCGATGCCGCCGGCCGCGGCGCGATCGAAGGGCTGCATCTCTCACTCAACGTGGCCGGCATGCTGATCGCGTTCATCGCGCTGGTGGCGTTGATCAACGGCATCTTCGGATTCATCCACGGTCATGCGGTGTGGCAAGGCCGCGTGTGGTTCCCAGCCAGCCTCGATCAACTCCTCGGCTGGATCTTCAGCCCGATCGCGTGGGCGATGGGCGTGTCGTGGAAAGACAGCCTGACGGTTGGGAACCTCCTTGGCACGCGCATGGTGCTCAACGAGTTCGTGGCCTTCGCGAACCTCGGCAAGCCCGGCGTCGGATCGAGCCTCGATCCGCGCAGCTTCGTCATCGTGACCTACGCGCTCTGCGGTTTCGCGAATTTCTCGTCGATCGCGATTCAGATCGGCGGCATCGGATCGCTCGCTCCGTCACGCCGCGGCGATCTGGCCAGACTGGGGATGCGGGCGATGCTCGCGGGAACGTTAGCCAACTTCCTGACCGCGACGATTGCGGGGATGCTGCTCTAGTTCATCGCTTCGCGGCGCGTTCAAGCGCAGTGATACGGATATCAAGCTGACTGTGCGAGAAACGCAGCATGCCCTGAGTCTCGGCAAAGCCCTCCCGCATCTCCGCGCGAATGTCGGCAGTTTCTCGATCCAGTTTTTCGTTGAGCATCAGGACGCCTTCGGCCACGCGTTGAACATCCGTCCGCATCTCTTCGGCGATGATGTGGAAGTCGTGTTTCAACTGTTTCGCCGTTTCGTCGACGTGCTTTTTCAGGTCGGCTGCGCGCGCGTCAACCTGTTCGAATCGCGCATCAACCTGTTCGAATCGCGCATCGACCCGATCGAAGCGGGCTCGTGTTTCCGCTTCCATTTTCGCGAAGCGTTCCCGTGTCTCCGCGGCATTTGCGTCAATCTTGCGATGCGTTTCCGCGGCGCTTTCTTGCAGCAGGCGTTTGAAGTCGTTCTCGTCCATGAACAAAATCGTACCTCGGTGTTCCCGAAAGAATGCAACCTTCTACTGGACGTAGAACGGGCGGGTGAACTTCGTGTAGAGGTCTTCCACTTTGTGCACCACGAACAATCCGACCGGGCTGGGCGCGAAGGTGTAGCCGGGGGCCGGATACGGCGAGCAAGAGCCGGTATCGCCCCACTGCGAGTGGAAGATCGTGCCCGGAGGCGGATTGACGCGCGACGGCGTCGGATCGGTCACCCAGAGCCACGCCTGAGTTGCGTTGAACTGGCCGGGTGAACCGACCGGGAGCACCATCGCATAGCGCTTCGTCAACGGTGGGTTGTAGATCATTGCGTACGCCGTAGTGCCGCTGCAGTCAGGCGTCGTGAACAGCATCGTGCTGCCTCCCGTCGCCTGCAGTCCGAGGACGTATTCGGGGCCAACCGAAAGCGCGACGGTGTCGCCGCCAGCGAGGTGGTAGCTGACGAACGCGTTCAGCTGAATGCTGCCGAAGCGATCGTCGTACCGGATCACTTCGCCGAGTTCTTTGCCTTTCGCATCGACGACGACGGGCGTGCAGCAGCGCATCATCGGCGGTCGGATTGGCTGCGCTGCCGGCTTCTGCCCAAGAAGAATCGATGGGACGATGCTGAGCGCGATGAACCACAGGCGTTGGTAACGCATGCGAGGGCCTCCTATGAAAATGTGCGAGGAGTTTACCAGCGCCTTCCAGCGTTTCGACGATCGTTATTTGACGGGACCGCGAAACGGGTCTACCTTTCGCAAATCCGTCCAAATCAGAATCGAAGAACCTGGGTGGCAAGGGAGGGGAGGATGACCGTTAGGTTTTTCCCCGGAAGCAAGAAACAGAAGACGAGCCTCATCGAAGGCTTTCTCACACAACATCACGTCGCACACGAACTGGCGCGCCCCGAGGAGCTGGCGTCGAAGACGTTTCACCTCGGCACCGATCCCGCGGTCGAAGTCGATGGACGTCTCTTCGTTGACCCGAATGTCGACGCGCTAAAGAAAATCTTTCACGTTGCTGAGTAGCGGTTACGTTTTGAACATCGTTTCCGCTTCGCGCTCGATCGTGCTCTTGATGCGCGACTCGAACGGCTTGGCGATCAACGGCAGCTTGCCGTCGATAATGACATCCGTATCGGTAACCTCGATCGACCCGTTGGCCTTGAAGCCTTTCGCGGAGCCCGAAAAGATGAGCCGGTCGCCTTCCCAGTGCTGATTGACGTCACTGAGGAAGTGTCCGTGCTGGCCGAGGTGCTCCTTCAAGCGCGCATCGATGATGCGGCGCGCATTGATCCGGTCCGTGTGATGGGGAATGACGATTCGCATTTGCCCTCCGGCCGGCGTTGTATCACACCGCTTGCCATCGCCTCGTTACCGAGGTAGCCTCGGTGCGGGACTTCCGCATGGTCGCTACCCACCATGCTTTCCAAGGTATGGAGTGCCGCGACCCTCG